>CAZCGI010000331.1:0-1528 GCA_964498145.1 uncultured Syntrophaceae bacterium | reverse complement strand
TTCCAGATCATTTACCCGCTTTTTATAATCGTCATGGAATTTTTCCAGCAGTGGAAGATAATAATCCAGCATGATCCCGGCCTCGTCGGCAGGGGTGTGATCTGAAGAAGTTATTCGATCAATGACCTCATAAAGTTTTTTCAGGTCATCTGAATACTTCTTCCCTTCAAACTGTGGAGACACCAGCCCCTTGAAGCCCGTTTTATTATCCACGATTTCCCGGATGATATCCGCGGCTGTTTTCGCACCGATTCCATTGTGGAGGCGCAGTATCCGGTACCACCCAATCGCATCTGACGAGTTGAATACGACACGAAGTAACGACGTCATGTCTTTGACATGGGCCGACTCGACAAATTTAAGTCCGCCGTACTTCACATACGGAATCCCGTGGTTGTTCAACTCAACTTCAAGCTCATTCGAATGCCATCCCGATCTGAACAATACGGCTATATTATTGATTGGAATGCCTTCATTCAACAGTTCGAGAACGCGTTGACATATAAACAGAGCCTGTTCGTTTTCGCTTCCCACGCGGAGATAAACCGGCTTCTGCACACCTCTGATATGGGAGAAGAGTTCCTTGCTATATTTCTCCTTCGCATTTTCGATAATTTTATTGGTCAGCGATAGGATCGGCTGGGCGCTTCTATAATTCTGTTCCATGGTGGTAACGGTACATCCCGGAAAGACGGCAGGGAAATCCATTATATTTTTAAAATTGGCCCCTCTGAAGGAATAGATACTCTGAGAATCGTCTCCGACAACCATGATGTTGTTATACTCCGATGCAAGGTCGCGGACGATCTCCGCCTGCAACGCATTCGTATCCTGGTATTCATCAACCATGATGTACCGGTACTGAGATGCCACCTGCTTTCTGACATCTTCATGTTCGCGAAGGAGATCCCTCAGGTTAACAAGCAGATCATCGTAATCCATGATGGACTTGGAAACCTTGTACCGCCCGTATCGCTGGGCTATTTCCTGAATATCCCATTCGGCTTCCAGAAACTGAGGATAATCTGTCAGAATGATATCCCTGTATGATCGTCCCGTATTGACTGTTTTGGATATGATGTCCAGGGTAGTTTTTTTCTTGGGAAATCGTCGATTTTTTGCAGTGATTCCGAGATCAGACCTCACCATGGCAATGATATCTTCACCATCGCTCCGATCTATGATTGAAAAGTATGGCTCATATCCAAGACGCTCCGCATGCTTTCTGAGGATCATTGCCGCAAAGGAATGGAATGTACCGCCGGCAACGCTCATGCATCGGTCATCAAGCATTGATGATGCTCGGTGCATCATTTCCTGGGCTGCCTTTCGCGTAAACGTAAGAAGAAGAATCTGTCGCGGGTCAACGCCATGTTCGACCAGATAGGCAACCCGATAGACCAGGGCACGGGTTTTTCCGCTTCCCGCTCCGGCTATCACGAGCTGAGGACCGCTGATATTTCTCACAGCATTATATTGCTGTTCATTCAACTCGTTTTCATAGTCGATGCGCAGCTGCTTGTGATCG
>CAZCGI010000330.1:0-1548 GCA_964498145.1 uncultured Syntrophaceae bacterium | reverse complement strand
AAAGCTTTTCAGATCATTACGTCCTTTTACCGTCCCGGAGGATCGAGACTACCCGATCTTCGGGCAGTATAGGAGTGGAAAGATTGCCGGCGTTGAGGTGCCTGCATATCGTGATGAACCGGGAATACATCCTGCCTCGCTGACTCCGACATTTGCCATGATAAGGATCTATGTGGACAACTGGCGCTGGCAGGGCGTCCCCTTCTATCTCACCTCGGGTAAACGAATTGCCCGGAAGCTTACCGAAATTGTTATCAACTTTAAAGAAGTTCCTCACTCCATGTTTCGTGCCGTTCTGGGAGAACATATCTCAGCGAACAGGCTTATCATTGGGATTCAACCGGATGAAAAGGTATCTCTCACCTTCATGACTAAAAGTCCCGGCGCTCATGTCTACCTGAGACCGGTTACCATGGATTTTGAGTTTCTTCAGAATTACACCGGACCGGTTCTCGATGCCTACGAAAAGGCCATTCATGACGTTATCGAGGGTGATCACATGTTTTTCTGGCGTCAGGACGGCGTCGAGCTCTGCTGGTCATATCTTTCTCCAATCCTGGAATATTGCGAAACCTGCGCCGATCGCAAGGAACAACTGCTCCCCTATTCGAGCGGAAGCTGGGGGCCCGACAAGGCAGCGAGACAGATTATCTCACTGCACGACATTCGGCCGTAAGAGTAGGTGAAAACTGAATAAAAAAAGGGGCTAGATCAATGCTAACCCCTCATTACATTCTTGGTAGCGGGGGCCGGATTCGAACCGACGACCTCTGGGTTATGAGCCCAACGAGCTACCTGACTGCTCCACCCCGCGTCACGTTTGTTTGAAGCACTAGTGTATAGCCCAACGATTCTGAGATGTCAAGGACATTCTCTCTTTATGATGATGTCACATTGATAACACAGACGATGACTCTTATTTCTCTAATGTTGATAAAAGCTTACGTGCCTGCTGGAAATAAAGATGTGCACCGCACCGATGAAAGATTGTCACCGCTTCCCGGATGTACATTTTGCCTGCCCAGCCCATCCCGCTCCTCTGAACAGTAAGCCCAGATCAAGATTAACCCGTGCGATGATACCTCTACGGGACGGGTTTTTGTACTTTTTAAGAGATTATAAACCAATGCACCTGAAGAGGAAACAAAAACGGAATGACGAATCTGCGCAGACTTCAGTCACACATCTTTCTTGCCCTCTTATCCATGAGGGGCGATGTTTGAATCAATTCAGACAATCGATATTAGAAAAGAAAAACTGCCGCAGCTACAACGGACGTGTATCCCTTATTTTTGACGATGGCTGATTGAGTAATTTCCGCTGTTCTGACGATTTTACCGCTGATCTTGAATATTTCTTCCTTTTCATTCCAGGCTGCATCTATATCGAAATCGATACCCAGTGTGGATGCCAGCATAGCAGCAGCAAGGTCTTCCGCATATTCCCCAGACTGTTTTGCCGTCTGACCATACGAGTGATGTTCGCTTATGTATCCATAGATACTTTTGTCGGCTGGTATAGCACAGCCTATTGATGCCGAAATAAGCC
>CAZCGI010000329.1:0-1565 GCA_964498145.1 uncultured Syntrophaceae bacterium | reverse complement strand
GTCAGCATATCTTCCACGATAGCGGCTGCTCTCTCTCCTGATTTTTGGATAAGCTCAAGTGACCTTCTCATGGGACTGTCCGAAGGGATCTGCGCCAACAGGAGGGGCGGCAGGCTGACCACACCGCCGAGAACATTGTTCAGATCATGGGCAATGCCACCGGCGAGGGTTCCCAGGGATTCCAATTTGCTTGCCCGTTCTAGAGCGGTTTCGAGTCTCTTTGTTTCTTCTTCCGCCTGACGGACCTCGGTAATATCTCTGATAATAGCACCGATACCGATTTTCCCGCCTTTCAGAGTAACAGGAAACTTCCGGGTCTCCAATATACGGTCGCGTGGGCTTTCTTCTATAACGACAAGTCCGCCGGTTGCAAGCGCCAGTTCATCCGAGCGCCTGGCGACTTCGGCGAAATCAGGCGGAAGCACCTCACTATCACTTTTCCCGAGTATTTCAGTTTCTTCCTTCATTCCAATTTTTTCCAGGAATGTCCTGTTGGCAAGAATATAGCGGAAGTTCTCGTCCTTCAGAAATGCATCATCCGATGTTGTGTCAAGAAAGGTTCTATACCTCGCTTCACTTTCCTTCAGGGATGCCTCAGCCCTCTTTTCTTCTGTCAAATCGGTCATCGAAATAACACGTTGTCTGGTGTCGCCGATGAATGCCACGGTTATGTAAACATGTTTTCTCTCGCCATTCTTACAGATCAATCGGAACTCATAGTTTCTGGGAGCACCACCATTTTTTGTGCGAGACACGTAATACCCCATCATACGGTCCAAATCATCGGCATCGACAAACGACATCCACGTCATTTTCCCTTCGACTTCCTCTTTAGCATATCCCGTTATCTTCTCGAACTCACCGTTTACCAATGAGAGGATATCGTTCTCTTCAATGATGCCCATGGAAGCATTCGTATTTTCAAAGATAGCGCGGTATTTCTGCTCGCTTATCAGCAGTTCCCGTTCTGCCTGTTTTCGATCGCTTATGTCTCGGGCAATCCCATGGACGGCGACCGGAACACCTTCCCGAGACATAACAAGAGTAGCGTTCACCTCAAGCCACTTCTCCCGGCCATCCTTTGCACGGACGATTAATTCAAGGGGGTCAATTTTTATGCCGGGATTTTTCAGCTTCGTCTCAAGGCGATCCTTGATAAGAGAAACCATGTCGGGATGTATTAGCGTCAGGATGCTTTTACCGATCATATCCTCGTCAGTGTAACCGAGGATCCTCTCCGTTGCTGGGTTCACTGATGTGACGGTCCACTCTAAATCATGGGCGTAAATGATGTCATTTGTGTTTTTGTAAAGCGATCTCGCTTCATATTTTTCTTCGTTTTCAATAATATCCCACGCTATCGGCTTTTCGTTCACATTCCCTCCATTATCATCACATATGACAGATCTGCGATTGCTCACCCCGTTTTTGTTAAAAGCCGCGACGGTGTTTTCATTTTTGCTGGAAAGCTTTTATTGGTTGTCCCCCATCAAGCGAAAGAATCGGTGATCACAACAGGCATTTGAAGATTGCCTCATAGTTTCTTTATCGTCCGAGAAACTTAT
>CAZCGI010000328.1:0-1581 GCA_964498145.1 uncultured Syntrophaceae bacterium | reverse complement strand
TTAATCGAGTATATCAATAATCTGTTCTTGAGCGTATATGCCATTCGAAAGAATCTCCTTATTTATGATCTTAACCGCCGACCACAAGCCCCCATAATTTCATAACGCATTCACCGATTCCGAGAAGAACGGCGCATCCCAAAGCACTACCCAGAATCAGGAGAAAATAGCTGTACGGTTTGGGATATTTTAGCAACTTTGAAAGAAGGACTCCACTCCACATCCCGCATCCTTTCATGGGAAGCAACGTTATCGCAACAACGCCCGGGGCGCCCATGACCTGCATCCATCGAAAAAAACGCGATTCGTGGAGCTTTCGTTCCTTTTTCTTGGTTCGTTCAGAGAGCTTTCGCACCAATGGTCGTTCGGACAGTGCTCTATAAAGGTAATAAAACATCGGTATCTGCAGCGTGTCCAACATAACGACGACGGGCACAATAAATAATGCGGTATAACCTAATAACTGAGCACTGAGAACGGCAACGGGTCTCCCTCCCACGACATAAAGCGGGATGAAATAGAGAACGAAGTTATCCGCAAGGTTGTTTTTTAAATATAGTACAATCTCAGTCATTAGCTGAACTTTTCCATATACATATGTCGCCTCTGAAATGCAACGGTTTTCTTGTCCAGGACCGTTGAGATCGAGGTGAATTGAAATTCGTCAAGGAGCCGTTCGAGTCGTTTGCACGTCGGGACTACCCGGGCCTGCAGAACAAAGTGCTTGGACAGTGGCAACCGAACGCGGGGGGAGTTGCGGTCGAATTCCCGGGGATGGAGAAAGATCACGGCGGGCTCTCCCTTCCAGTTAAGCTTTTGGATGGTTTTCCGAATCAATCGGTACGGAAACACACGAAGTCCCCATCCTCCGCCCAGCGGCAGATTGACCAAAGGTGTCGATGCCACGAGCGGTGGAAATTCCCAGAGATGACCATTTTTGAGTGTCAATCTGTATGGTGTTCTCGGATAGGCAGAATTGCCGATAATGGGCAGCGGTGCTCTACTTGAATCGTATTCGATTCCTTCCTGCCTGAGAATGTCAAGCGCCCATGATGAGTCATCTCGGATGGACCATTCAGGCGCCCGGTATCCCTTGATGTGACTGCCGGTGATCGAAGTGATGGTATCAATCGCTTTTGTCAGATCCCGGCGAAACTCTTCCGGCGTCATGGTGTAGACCTGCCGGTGAGCATATCCGTGTGTCGCGATTTCATGGCCATCACGTTGAATTTTCCTGATAAGTTCGCCATGTCGGTCGGCGATGTAACCGAGAACAAAAAAAGTGGCAGTAATATTCCGCCGTCGAAGAACATCAAGTATTTTAAAAGTGTTCTGTTCAACACGGCTTTCCAGCTCAGGCCAGCCGGTTTGGGGGAGTACATGATCGACTCCGCAAATGTGGAACCAATCCTCCAGGTCAACGGTCAGTATGTTTTGTACGTTCATTGCTTTCTCTTTTTCAGTCTGTATTTCATGTCTTGATCATAGAGAAATGTTAGGGGTGTCAGCAATCTTCCCAGAACAGGCATCGGGTCGGTAAGAGACAGTATATCGTACGATGTATTTTTATCTCTGAAGCGG
>CAZCGI010000327.1:0-1604 GCA_964498145.1 uncultured Syntrophaceae bacterium | reverse complement strand
TTTTTATATCGGTCGGATATTATCATTACTGTAGTATGCTGTCCAGAAAATATGCGGCAATCGCGGGCTCCTGAGCCTCAGATATTGGAATCCAAATTGCTCCCTTTTGTCACTGCCTTTTCACGTATAACAGTTATGAAATATATCCCGGGGAAAATGCCAAGAGATATTGTGCGACATAGTAAAGCGGCAATCCGATAAGACGGTTAAAAAATTCGTGTGCAACGAAACGTTCCCGGGCTACAAAAAGATCGGAGCAGTAAAATAAAACAGCTCCTGTAATAATCATACCGCGTCCCGGTATGCCGACCGCCGGGTTAATCGTCACCAACCATGCAGCAAGCAACATAACGCTGATGACGATCACATACATGAGTACAGGAACCTTCATTTTTCCAAGATACGGGAGTAGTTTGAAATAGACAGTGAAACTGATGATCAGAATGACGGAAGCGGCAAGTGCTGCTTTCAGTTGTATTTTTCCGATTGAATAAAAAGCGATACTATACGACACATGACCAAATGTAAATGCCACCAAACCGTAGAGAAAGGTTCGGGTCTGTCGAACGGCAAGCAACACATCGCCTCCGAAACAAAACACCAGCCCTGCCACGAGAAATGCATAATAGTAATAGTTTTGGTGCACCTGCCCCAAAGCGGTGACTACAAACAGAAACGAAAGAGCCGCCTTGGCGGAAACGACTCCCTTTGCGTTCTTTGTTTATTCAAAAAAGAGAAGACCGCACAACAGTCCGACGGCGATGCAGATAACGATGATTGCCCCTATTGGTGTCATTGAGAGATTCCTCATTGTACATTCATTTTGCAGTATTGCACAAACGCCAATGATATTCAACATATAAGCCATATCAAATCCTCATTGTTTCATTGACAAACCAGAAATCGGAGAGTATTCTAAAACCACAACCACCTTTAAAGAAGGGGGGTGAAAGCGATGGGGAAGCGTGAATGCATCGACGCCATGGATTTTGATAAAGAATGGAAACCATGGCGCAAAGGCATGTGCAGGAGGATCGCTAAATGTCGTTATTACGGAATGTCCATCAAAGAAGCCCGGGACTGGGCGGAAGCCATCGTTTACTGTATGAATAAGGACATTGCACCGGGAAGCTCTACTGAAGAATTAATGGATGAGGACTGGCATTTCTCGACACCTGAAGAAAGAAAGATACTTGCTGCCGATATTTTTAAAAAAGCGGCCTCACTGCGCAAAACATGGAAGGTACCGTTCAACCTCTAAAGATGATTGAACCTCCTCAAATCTTCCGCACAAACTCTTTTTGAGTTCATCTCAATTCTACCCGTTCCACTCACTTCCTGTGAAAATGATCCTCATGCCACCACTTCTGTCGTACGACATGGCTATCGTTGATTAACCAATGGAGTATTTTGTGAAGTATCTCTCGATAAAGCGGGGTTACAGGAAATTGACACACCAATTTTCGTAACCCCGTTTTTATTGTTTTATCAGTGACATATTTCCGGCGGTTCAGCAGATCTTACAAAATTACACCGGCAGTATTCTTTGATCCTGCATCCAGAGCGAATGCACCAAAACTTATAAAATAGTTGATAAAAGCCAA
>CAZCGI010000326.1:0-1615 GCA_964498145.1 uncultured Syntrophaceae bacterium | reverse complement strand
TAAAAGAACGGAAAAAAAGGAACGAACGATGGCTTGCCGCGGGTGTCCTGCTCCTCCTGCTGTATAAAAGCGAGGGGGAAACGTCCACGGGAAAAGCAACCGGCGGCGAGTTTGTATTCCAGCTCATCAAACGGTCTGCGCTCGTCCCACAGGGAGGAGATCTCAGCTGTCCCGGCGGAATTCTTGACCCGGCATTTGATAGACTGCTCTGCAGAATCATTCGGTACGGATTGCCCCCGGTACTGAAAGGTGATGCCCGAAAGTATGCAGAAATCAGGGGTAATGAATCGTTCCTCTACACGTCCCTCTTCCTCGCAAATGCCATGCGGGAGTCATGGGAAGAAATACGGCTTAATCCCTTCAACACAACATTCCTGGGTCCCCTCCCCTGCTACAATCTGACCCTCTTTACTAAAACGATATTTCCCGTTGTCGGCCTGGTGAAGCAGGATAAACCATATCATATCAACGGTGAGGTCGATAAGATTGTTGAAATACCGATTGCTTCGTTCTTCGAAGAAGATAATTATGCAATGTATTCACTTGAAGCATGGGGTCCCCTGAATGATACCCGGGACAGACAATGGGACTTCCCCTGCCTTGTCCATACCGATTCGGCAGGAAAGGAAGAAATACTCTGGGGCGCGACCTTTAACATCATTATGTCATTTTTGAAAATCATCTTCGACTTTGATCTCTCTGAGATCACACCGACACGAATTATCACCCGGGCTCTTGACGATGCCTATCTCACCGGCAATGCCCGCGTATAATCATCTGTATGTCCACTTCTTTTCACTATGCAAACTATATAACATCTCAGTTTGAGATATACTTCTCCCCATTGAATTGTTCGTCATTCTCGAGTGCCATCGTTTTCCGAAAAATATCTTGACAGGATATGAGTGGCTATGTACGGTACTTAATTCTGATAAATTTGAACGAATCAATTCATATCTGGAGTAGAAAATGGTTACACAACGAGCAATGGACATCCCGCCTTTTATCGTCATGGATGTGCTTGAACGAGCACATGAACTTGAGCGGGCGGGTGAACATATTATTCACATGGAAGTCGGTGAACCCGATTTTGATACACCTGAATGTATTAACGAAGCCTGCCGCAAGGCAATCAAAGACGGCAAAACACATTATACCCACAGTCTCGGCCTCCTCGAATTGCGGGAGGCAATATGCGAGCATTATTACAATAAATACGGCGTGACGATTTCTCCCGATCAGATCATCATCACATCCGGAACGTCCCCCGCTATGTTTCTTCTCTTCTCGGCACTGCTCGAACGAGGGGATGAGGTCATTATCTCGAACCCTCATTATGCATGCTATCCGAATTTTATAACATTCATTGAAGGGATTCCCGTCAGTGTGAACGTATACGAGGCAGAAGGCTTTCAGTATACCACGGAAGCCATCAGGGAAAAGATTACCGACAGGACAAAAGGTATCATGATCAATTCCCCCTCAAACCCGACGGGCAATCTTCTCAGTGCCCAGCGGATGAAAGAAATTGCATCATTGGAAATCCCCGTCATATCCGATGAAATATATCATGGGCTTGTCTACGGCGACGAGGAACACAGCATCCTTGAATTTA
>CAZCGI010000325.1:0-1628 GCA_964498145.1 uncultured Syntrophaceae bacterium | reverse complement strand
CATATTTCGGCGATTGTATCATGGGCTGTGGGCTTTGTCGTTTTCGAATTCATCGCCCAGATGGAGTATGCAATCGGAGGTTCGCTTCCGTCAATGATAATCGCCGGCCTGCTGTATTACATCGTGACGGCAGTCAAAAAACATCGAGGTTATAATCCATGAAGACACTTCCCGTCGGCAAGATCGACATGCATATATTAGAACACTTGTTATCCGACTATACCCGGAAAAACGGACGCGTCGTCGTCGGTTCCGGCATCGGAGAGGATGCCGCCATCATCGATATGGGCTCACACTATCTGATCGCGAAAACCGATCCCATTACCGCCGTTACCGGTGAAATCGGCCACTACGTCGTCAATATCAACGCCAATGACATCGCCGCCATGGGAGGAGTTCCCCGCTGGTTCCTGGCAACGATTCTCGTTCCCAAAAACAGCACCCCGAACGATTTGGAACAGATTTTTGCTCAGATATCGAAAAGCTGCGATGCGCTGGGTATTTCATACTGCGGGGGGCATACCGAGGTAACAAAGAGCGTTGCCAACACCGTGGTGATCGGACAGATGCTGGGAGAAGTAGCAAAGTCGGATCTCAAACCTACCTGCGGTGCCCAGCCGGGCGACGATCTCATCATGACAAAACAGGCCGCCATTGAGGCCACGGCTATTATGGCGAGAGAACATGCGGAAGAACTGAAAGATGTACTGCCCCATGAAGTGCTGCGCCGGGCGCAAGACTATCTCCATGATCCAGGCATCAGTATCCTTGCCGAAGCCCGCCTCGTTTCAGGTTTCCCGGAAGTCCATGCCCTCCATGATCCCACCGAAGGGGGAATTGCCACGGGGATATTCGAAATGGCCCATGCAAGTAAAACCGGCGTTGAAGTTTATTACGACATGATACCGATAAGCAATGAAACACGGCGGCTGTGCAACCATTTTCATATTGATCCGCTGGGCACATTCGCTTCGGGCTCGCTTCTCATCGCAGCAACTCCATTGATCACCGAAACGGTTATCGAAACGTTGCGGGAAAAGGGCATCCCGGCAACCCGTATAGGAACAATGAAATCAAAGGATCATGGAATGACGGTGATCAAGGGCAATGACATTCTGCCGCTGCCGGTTTACGAACAGGATGAACTGTCAAAACTACTCCAATAACAGTGTCCAGTTCATCCGCAAGAACCGAATCGTTTCCGGCCCTCACCCATCGTTTTTGCCGGACCATTGTCATTAATAGACGTTTCCCCGACCGTGTCGTTTACCCAGAACTTCCAGTGTGTCATTGACAACAATAAATGCCTCAGGGTCGAGGGACAATATAATTTCTTTCATTTTCGGCAACTCGGTGAGGCTCGTTATGGTGAAGATTACCTTCTTTTTCTGCTTTGAGAATGCTCCTTCTCCATTTAGAAAGGTAACCCCCCTTCCCTTTGAATCGAGAATGCGATGAGCAATAGCCTCGGTGTGATCGGAAATCACGATAAGGGATTTTCTCCTGTTAAAGCCGGTAACGACGGCATCAATGACTTTTCCGCAGGTAAAGAGGAAAATGATCGAATACAGCGTTAAGTGAAGATCATGGAAATACGCCCCCAGTATCAACACCAGCGTATTGGCGCC
>CAZCGI010000324.1:0-1640 GCA_964498145.1 uncultured Syntrophaceae bacterium | reverse complement strand
AACTTTACGATGGAAGAAATGATGCTGTTGAAGCGCCTCTTGAAAGATATTATGTGATTCTCGGTAAAAAATTTTTGATTAATATTTTGTATACGTAACATTATCGGGTTGAAAAACAGGGAACTGGATAAGGAGGAAATCATGAAAGACGACGCATTGGAAATTTTATTTCAGCCCCTTGTCATGTCGAACATGACATTAAAGAACCGCTTTTTTATGGCGCCCATGGGGACAACATACTCTATGGATCAACTGATGGATTATTTTGTAGCCCGTGCCAGAGGAGATGTTGCCCTCATTACAACAGGAGAGATCCGGGTGCATCCGACAGGCGGTGCGGTAGCCGCCCATGAACCGAGTCTCGAAAAGGACGACGATATCGAATTCTTTAAATCGATGGTTGCGTCTGTACAAAAGGCAGGTGCGAAAATCGTTGCCCAGCTCAATCATGCGGGACGGTATTCATTCGGCAGATACACGGGGCGGCAGTCGGTTGCGCCATCGGCGGTGGCGTCCCGCTATACGGGAGAAACACCCCGGGAACTTTCACCCGGTGAAGTGGATGATCTTGTCCTTGCCTTTGCTGAGGCGGCGCTGCGCGCCAAGAAAGCGGGCTTTGACGGTATTGAAATATGCGGATGCTCGGGATACCTCGTCAGCCAATTTCTTTCTCCGGTAACCAATCTTAGAGAAGATAAATATGGTGGTGATATCGTCGGCAGAGCAACATTCCTGCTCAATGTCCTTAGAGAGACAAGACGGTTAGCAGGTAACGAATTAAATATATGTGTCAAATTTGATGCGGAAGATGGTGTAAAAGGTGGCAAAACGCTTGAAGATTCCCGGGTTCTTGCCCCGAAGATCGTTGAAGCGGGGGCGGACAGACTCCATATCTGGGCGGGATGGCATGAAGCTGCCCGACCAATGCTTCCCATGTCCGTACCCCGGGGGGCGTTTGCATATTTGGCACGATCAATCAAGGATATAGTGGATGTTCCCGTTTCCACCGTGGGAAGAATTAACGATCCCTATGTTGCGGCTGATATCCTCAAGCGGGGTGATGCCGATCTAATCGGAATGGCGCGACCGCTGCTCTGTGACCCCGAATTTGTCAAAAAGACGCGAGAAGGGCGTATACGGGAAATCCGTCGATGTACCGCATGCTGCTATTGCTTTGATCAGATTATGAAGGTCATCATGAGGGGCGATGGTGCAGTCGAGTTGAAATGTGCCTTCAACCAGGAATTGGGCCGCGAAGGAAAAAATCGTATTCAACCGACAGAGAATAAAAAACGGGTGGCTGTCATCGGTGGAGGACCGGGGGGTATGGAAGCAGCAAGAGTAGCCTCGCTTCGCGGTCATGACGTGACTTTATTGGAAAAGAATACCGCGTTGGGCGGGATGCTGAACGTTGCCGTTATTCCTCCTCATAAAGGTGAACTGAAGAACATAATCGAATATCTTTCATACCAGATGGAAATTCTGCCGGTTGACATAAGATGCGGAGAGAGTTGTACGCCTGAAAAACTGGCTGAACTCAAACCGGATGTCGTTATTTTGGCGGCCGGGGCAAAGGAGATTATTCCCGGCATACCTGGTATCAACGGCGATAATGTCGTGACGGCGATCGATGTCTTACA
>CAZCGI010000323.1:0-1650 GCA_964498145.1 uncultured Syntrophaceae bacterium | reverse complement strand
AACTTTCCTGATCTTCGCTGCTACAACGCTTTTTTGATAAATTCCTCAAGGCGGTCCTTGGGTACAAGGCCGACAAGGGTATCTTTAACCTGACCGTCTTTAAACAATAAAAGCGTGGGGATACTCCTGACGCCATAATTTGTCGTCGTTCCGGGGCTCTCATCGACATTGAGTTTTGCAACCTTGATCTTGTCCTTATATTCCTCAGCTATTTCCGCAACGATCGGAGCTATGGCATTGCAGGGACCGCACCACGGAGCCCACAAGTCCACCAGGGCCGGTTTGTCAGATTTTATTATTTCATCTTCAAACGTGCTGTCGTTCACATGAATCAAGACATCGTCCTTGCCCCTAATATGTTCTCCTTTTTTTATCATTTTAGCCTAACCTAATAACTCCCCCCGCTTATGTCAATGACTATATCATAAGTCTTTTGACAGGGAAAACGGAATCTGGTACAAGTTCTCTCGAACAGAAGGAGGGGCCTCATACATGCTCGGCATTATCTCCGGTACCATTCTGCTTCATGGAACAGATATTCTTCACGATTTGACAGAAAAACGGTTTGAAACCGATTTCGGTGAGGTCGTTGTCCTTGTTTCATCCCGGGCCGTTCTCGTGCCAAGACACGGCATCGATCCCGACCGGCACATCCTTCCCCACCGCATCAATCATCAGGCCACGATGCGCGCATTGAAAGACCTGCGGGTCACCGAAATTATCAGTGTAAATTCCACGGGCTCACTGAAAAAGCATCTGACACCGGGAACGCTTGTCGTTCCTGATGATTTCATCAATCTTTCAGGGGGACCCACCATATTTGAGACAAAAGCTGTCCACATGACGCCGACGATCGATCCCACCGTAAGGATCAAATGGCTTGAAGCAGCACGAAAAAGTGGTATCGATGTCATCGACGGAGGCGTTTACTGGCAAACGACGGGCCCCCGTTTTGAAACCAAGGCAGAAATCAGAATGATGGCCCAGTTCGCCGACCTTGTTGGCATGACCATGGCATCGGAAGCAATTGTCGCCAAAGAAATGGATATTCCCTATGCATCGTTGTGCTCTGTCGACAATTACGGTCACGGACTCGTTGATAAGGAACTGACCATGGACGAGATTATCAGACACTCACGAAAAAATACCGAGGCGATTCTTACTATTGTCAAAACATACATAGAAAGGATGGGAGCATGAAATTTTCGAAGAAGGGTGACACGGGAGAGACCAGTCTGCTGGGAGGGCAAAGGGTTCCGAAGTTCGATCCGAGGCCGGAAACGTACGGGGTCCTCGATGAGGCAAGTTCGGCCATGGGTGTTGCACGGGCGATGACGGGAAATCAGAAAATTAAATCAATTCTCCTCAGTGTCCAGAAAGATCTGCTGATCATCGGGGCGGAGCTTTCAACACTGCCCGATGATTATGACAAACTCGTCAATACGATCTCGGATGATGATGCCGACCGTCTTGAACGTATTATTGAAGATCTTCAGAAAGACTTTGAAATGAAACGGGAATTTATCTATCCCGGAGAAACAGTCGTTTCAGCCCAGATAGACGTCGCCCGAACGATTATTCGACGGGCGGAACGAAAGGCGGCACTTCTTAAAAAAGACGGAATCATACAGAACGAAACGATCAACCAAT
>CAZCGI010000322.1:0-1666 GCA_964498145.1 uncultured Syntrophaceae bacterium | reverse complement strand
GCTTCTGGATGATAAGCTGGTTCAAGAAAGAATTCGGCTACAAGGAGGAACAGGAAGCTCTCATAAACGGTGTTACCCCCGAGGAGTTGCTGGAAAAACAGATCGAAGATATCCCCCCCGGTTCGATGGGATTAATACTTCAGCCCTACTGGTCGCCCGGCGTGAAACTGCCTGGGCCGGAAGCGAAAGGCGCGGTCATCGGATTCGGCGATGTTCACACGCGGGGACACCTCTATCGTGCCATCCTGGAAGGATTGGGGTACGCACTGAGAGAGGGAAAGGAACGCATTGAAAACCGGACGAAGATACCCATCACCAGCCTTCGCGTTTCCGGCGGCGGTTCTCAGAGCAAAGCGGCAATGCAGATGACCGCCGACATTTTCGGTCTCCCCACGGCGAAACCGCACCTTTACGAAACCTCCGGCCTCGGCGCTGCCATCGATATCGCCGTTGGCGTGGGGCTCCACAACGATTTCGATTCGGCCATCAAAGCTATGACACACGTGGGTGAAGTTTTTGAGCCGAACCTTAAGCATCATGAGATTTATAACGATCTCTACCGGGAAGTGTATAAAAAAATGTATAAACGGTTGAAGCCTTTTTACGAACGGATAAGAGAGATTACAGGGTATCCGAAGTAACTGAGCCGAACGTTATTGAAATGGAGAATTACATGAAAAGCAAGAAAGTACAAGACAGCATCGTTGTCATGGCACAGCAAATGAATCCCCAGGACGCAAATCCTGCGGGAAACGTCCACGGCGGTGTTATCATGAAACTTATCGATACGGCAGGCGGAGCTGCAGCCATGCGCCATGCCCGGTCAAACGCAGTCACGGCATCCATCGACCGCCTTGATTTTCACAATCCCGTCTATGTGGGAGACCTCGTGACCCTCAGGGCAAGCCTGAATCTGGTGGGAAGAACATCCATGGAGGTCGGCGTAAGGGTGGAATCGGAAAATCTGGTAACCGGAGAAGTCCGTCACACTGCTTCGGCATACCTGACTTTTGTTTCACTTGATGCATCGGGACGGCCCAGTGAATTACCGCCCCTCATTTTTGAAACCGAGGAAGAACTCCGTCGGAATCGCGAGGCACAGGATCGACGACGGGCCCGCATCGAGGAAAAGGCGAAAGAGCGGGAACAACAATTCCAGGGAAACAACACATGAACCTATATGAAAAAAGGAATTCTGCTTGAGGAAAAGGATTCCCGGTTTTTGTTTTACGATTTTCGAATGTCAATATCCGTGCATCCCGACACTGACACGACCATTCGAACAAAAACCGCTATTGTTGTGACTCGCGACATTAAAAATCATGGACGGCCGTTGTCTTGAAGGAAAAGTTTACCGTGAGGCCTTCGTGAAGGCTTAATTCGAAGAGCGACCGTTTCGTAATGATAGATGTAAAGGTTACGTTACGAATTTCAACGGCAACTTCATAATACAGCCCCATATCGATGATCCGCCTGATTGTTCCCGCAAACACATTCCGCATGCTCGATAAAAATTGCTCCCTGCTGAGGACAATATCTTCAGGTCTTATGGCAATAAATCCTTTGCTGTTTGCCGGCTGTCTTTCCAGCTCTATCTCAATTCCTTCGATCGAGGCCTTCGTATCGTGAAAACTGACGGGAAAGAGATTTTTCATGCCCACAAACT
>CAZCGI010000321.1:0-1674 GCA_964498145.1 uncultured Syntrophaceae bacterium | reverse complement strand
ACTTTAACACACTGCTTGTATTATCACATGAGTTGTGAGGTTTTAACATACAAGGGAGTAATCTGTCCATTCATAGTGTCTCTCAGATGAAAACAATAATTCCAAACAGCACGGAGAGATGCTGCCACATCTTTTACTGAATCGGAACGTACGAGCGTCTCATCTTGGAACCACATTCACTGCAATATATCGCATTATCTTTTAAAATCGGTTTTTCACAGATGGGACACTCACGCAGAAGTTTAGTAAAACACCTTTCACATGATTCTTTCGTCACATCATCAGTTGTATAATAACATTCAGGGCATATGAAATAGGGCATTGTCTCCTCCATCGTCACGTGTAGAGTACCGACGGGTATGGAATATTAATGCTATCGCAAAAAAATCTCAAATCTCCTCGAATGAGGCGCACTGGCCTTTACAACACAAGTCTGTCACCTTGAGGATGACGCCAGGAAATTGTTCATCAATAGAACTCTGTTTTGCCTTATACCCGATCTTTTCTTTCATCAAGAAAAATTCAGTAAATGGGAATCTTCTTCGATAAGCCGAATCGTCAGCAAAAGAACCTACCCTTTATTACAATCATGTCATAGTCAATCCGATATATGGCTATTGTATTTTCACAGTTGCTTTTTAACAAGCTTTACTTTACCCATCATGTTCGGATCTCTTTCAATCCATTGAACAAACTTCACATGAATATCCGGACACATCACCTGATAGGATTCAAGCTCTTTCCTCATCATATTCTTTATACTTTCTGCCGTCGCCTCTTTTTCAGATGCCTCTTTCAGCACAACCCTTATATGGAGACCATCCTTTTTTTGAATTATCTGGTATTCCCTGATCTGACCGAACATCGCCATCGGACTGTGGAAAAAATAAGGTGGCACCGAAACGATTTTCCTATGCGTGCCGGGCATCGTGATAATGTCATCGTTCCTCCCCTGCATCGACGTTACGCGTCGAAAAGGCCGCCCACACGGGCACGGTGCATCGGTAAGAGTCATCATATCGGACATCTCATAGCGAATGATTGGCTGAACGTATTGGTATAGATTGGTGAACAAAATTTTATGACCGGACACTCCATTCGGCACCGGACAATTCCCGGCATCAACAACCTCCACAATGCCAAGATCCTCAAACAGATGAATTCCTCTGTGATAGGCGCATTCGATGGCAAGTGCACCCTCCGTTGTACTGTACGAATTGAAGGGTGTAATGTCCCAGGCCTGCCGGATCAGATCTCTTTTTGCATCGGTCAGAACTTCCGCACTTGTAACGATTATCGAGGGTTTTATCCGTAAACGTCCTTCCTTCTGTTCAAATGCAAGGAGAGATGCGATTGTTGCGTATGCATGAATGTAGTCAGGTTGATAGTCATTGAGCATATCAACGAGAACATTGATCCGGTTCTTAGCTTCGAAATGCCGGTAATCATGTTTTCCCAAATCCATGCTTACAGCCCTTCGGTGACTGAGATGCAAAGGAGTGTTTGCTCCAATTGAGGCAATTTTCATTCGCCCTGTTTCAGAGAGGCCGGCAAGTGTGGACGCCCTGTTCACAGCAGCGATGATAACACTCCATGCCAAGCGGTTATAAACAAAGATACCTCGAAGTCCGGTACTGCCGGTTGTCGTAAGAACCCGATATTCTCCGAGATAGT
>CAZCGI010000320.1:0-1700 GCA_964498145.1 uncultured Syntrophaceae bacterium | reverse complement strand
GGAAGCAATGATTGCCTACAATATCGACAGGTAACTTAAAAAATACGGGATTCTCAATCTCTACCTGGAGCACTTCTATCTCGGTGGCGGAGCATATGGAATAGAAGCGGCATCACAGCGTTACTTCGGGAAAAGCACCGCCGGCCTGACCCTCTCCGAAGCGGCACTTCTTGCGGGATTGCCCAAGGCCCCCAACCGGTATTCGCCTCTTCTACACCCGGAACGTGCCCGTAATCGTCAGGTCTATGTCCTTAACCGAATGGCGGAAGACGGTTATATTACAGAGGAAGAAAAATTAGCCGCTCTTGACGCGCCGATCATCCTCAAAACGGAAACCGATCAGAAGAAAATAGCACCGTACTTCACGGAAAATGTCCGGCGGTATATCCAATCCCGATACGGCAGCGATGTCCTGTACAAAGAAGGTCTCGAAGTTTATACAACACTAAATGTAGCAATGCAGACGGCGGCGTCCGAGGCCGTTCACAGGGGTCTTCGAGAACTGGACAAACGACAGGGATACCGAGGAGCACTGCAGCGAATACCCCGAGAGGAATTTGATACGATTCTCGAAGAGATGGACAGGGAGATCCTGACAAATCCTCCTGTAAAGGATCAGATTCTGAAAGCACTCGTCGTGGAGGTAAACAGTGTCGATAAAATTGTTATGCTCCGAATAGGATCGTACCGGGGTGTTATGACTCTGGAAGACATGTCATGGGCCCGCCCGTACGACCCGGACAGAGCCGCTGCTACCCCCTTGAAGGATCCGGCAGATGCTCTGTCAGTCGGTGATGTGGTGGAAGCGAAAATCATCGACATCGAGAACACCCAATCAGAAGCAGTGATCAAACTTGCGCTGGAACAGACTCCGAATGCCCAGGGAGCCTTACTCTGTATGGACGCTTCGACCGGTAAGATCCAAGCCATGGTTGGTGGCAGAGATTATACCACCAGCGAATTCAACCGGGCAACTCAATCGAGACGACAGCCGGGGTCGGCGTTTAAGCCCTTCATCTATGCGGCGGCTTTTGATAAGGGATTCACGCCGTCGACAATTATCATGGACACCCCGATCATTTTCAAAGATACATTGAAAGACAGTACGTGGAAACCGAGGAATTACGAAGAAAAATTCTACGGCCCCACGACACTCCGAACAGCCCTCGTTAAATCACGAAATCTGGTAACGATAAAACTCCTCAAGGATATCGGTATCGATTATGCTGCCGATTACGCAGCAACCATGGGAATCACATCACCGATAGCCCATGATCTTTCCATGGCATTGGGTTCGTCCGGGGTCACGCTCGAAGAAATGGTGCAGTCCTATGGAGTCATTGCAAACAACGGAAAAAAAGTAACTCCCTATTATATTACTAAGATCGTCGACAGAACGGGACATATCTTTGAGGAACATAAACCGGTCCCGGAGCAGGTCATTGATCCCCGAATCGCCTTCGTCACTGCCCATGTCCTCCAGGAAGTCGTTCAGTACGGAACAGGATGGAGACTTAAGACTCTCGGCAGACCCATTGCAGGAAAGACGGGAACAACAAATGATCTCAATGATGCATGGTTCATCGGATTCACACCTTCACAGGTAGTGGGCACCTGGGTAGGATTTGATAATCTGCAGCCACTCGGCAAACA
This sequence comes from uncultured Syntrophaceae bacterium, assembly GCA_964498145.1. GTDB lineage: Bacteria > Desulfobacterota > Syntrophia > Syntrophales > UBA6807 > DSDU01. Next base: position 47 of record CAZCGI010000320.1, on the reverse strand, counting down.
TGAGACGGGTTCTCGAGCGGCAAGTCCTATTTTTCTCTATTTTTTCG
>CAZCGI010000319.1:0-1722 GCA_964498145.1 uncultured Syntrophaceae bacterium | reverse complement strand
TGGCAAAACTGGCGATGCTTTCCCACCGAAACTTAACGGACATAGGAAAAAAATGGCTGGAAACGATTCCATCTGGAATGGATACGGACTGGATATCCCTTTCACCACCGGCATGGATTGTTGATCAGATGTGGGGTGCCGGTGTAGCTCTTGTCGGCGGATCGACGATGAATTTCCCTGAAATGAACGAGACAATCGTTGAAGATTTTCGAGACATTGGTCCCAGTGTTATCATTACCTCGTCGAGGTTCTGGGAGGATCTTGCATCGACCATCCGCGTAAAAATGAGCGACGCCGGCTATATCAAACGAAAACTGTTCAGCATATGCGAACAAATCGGTGCGCGATGTGTTGATCTTGAAACGGAAAAGAAAGCCATTCCGTTGTTTCTGATGGTCCTGAAAAAATGCGCATCACTCATTATATTCAGGCCTCTGCTCGACAGAATCGGATGTTCAAAGATTGTAACCGCCTTCACCGGCGGACACCCCATCAGTCCGGAGGTTATTCGTTTTTTCAGATCGCTGGGACTCAACCTGAAGCAATGTTACGGGCTTACCGAAGCAGGAGGAATCTTCCAGGTTCAACCGGATCATGAAGTCAAAGCCGAGACGGTGGGCAAACCACTACCGGCGACTGAAGTTACAATTTCCGAAGACCAGGAAGTTCTTGTATCGAGCGGATCGAATTTCATGGGGTATTATCAGGATTATCAGGCGACCGATTCTGCGTTTAACAATGGCTGGCTCAAGACGGGCGACGCGGGCTATTTTGATGATGACGGACATCTTGTTATTATTGGCCGTAAAGAAGAAATCATACGAAATAAAGAAGGAAATGCCTTTTCGCCCGATTTCATAGAAACCCGCCTTAAATTCAGTCCGTATATAAAAGAAGCAGTTACCTTTGGGGAAGGGCGGCCATATATTACGGCACTCGTCAATATCGATATGGGAAACGTGGGTAATTGGGCTGAAGAACGAATGATTCCTTATACGACGTATACCGATCTTTCGCAGCAGCAGCCGATAGAGGAACTTGTCCTTCAAGAAGTAGGATCGGTGAACGAACGATTGCCCGATTACATGAAGATCAGAAAAATGATTCTGCTATACAAATTGCTTGATGCCGATGATGAAGAATTGACGCGGACAGGAAAAGTACGACGCCGATTTGTATACAGTGTCTATCTTAAACTCATCGAAGCTATGTATTCAAATGAAAGACAGGTAGCGGTCAAGAGTAAGGTTCGGTATCGAGACGGCCAGACTAACACAATTGAAACAACGGTGAACGTATTGGAATTCAATTAACGGAATGCATCGACTTTGATGATGCTGTCTATTACTCAAAGCAAAGCATGCGATCGGTCAAGGATAACTCTGTAATATGATCTACGGGAGGATCAATGGAATTTTTCATACAATTGTTAGTAAACGGGATAAGCATCGGATTTCTGTACGGTCTGGCAGCAATGGGATTCGTGATGATTTTTAAGTCGTCCAGTGTCTTGAATTTTGCCCATGGAGAATTGTTGGCGGCGGGAGCCTTTATTTTTCTATCGCTGGTAACATGGGCTAAGGTTCCGGTATTTAGTGCTTTTCTTATAACTCTGGTGGGAAGTTTTATTCTCGGATTCGTCGTCGAGCGCCTGTTTCTCCGGCCGTTGATCGGGGAACCATTAATCTACGTCATTATGCTGACCGTGGGACTTGCCTCGAT
>CAZCGI010000318.1:1059-1743 GCA_964498145.1 uncultured Syntrophaceae bacterium | reverse complement strand
CCCTTGATGGATTTATACGGAATGTCAACATCCAGGATAAAGACATCACGGAGGAAAATAAAGATGTCAACAAATTATTTGCATCACTCAATAACACGACCAAACACGTTCAGGCCGGTCTCACCAACCTGAGTCAGCTCGATAATGTAATGAAAATGGCGGAGATCATCGCCGGCGGCGACGAAGCATTAAAAGAAAATCCGATCATCTCGCTCATCTGCTGCCTGGTCAAAAGCCCCCTCCAGTTCGTGGATGACACAACGGATGCTTTTATTGAAATATGCTCACGGGGCATCCCCGTGGTAGTGTCCTCGGCACCCCAGGCGGGGAGCACCGCCCCAATCAAAGAAGCAGGCATCCTGGCTCAGATCAATGCGGAGGTTCTTGCGGGGATTACGCTGGGACAACTTGTCAACCCGGGGACACCGATCCTCTATGGGACCGTTCCCGCAAAAACACGGATTGATACACTGAGTGATTCCTATGGCGCCGTTGAAACCAGCCAGTACACCATCGACTGTACGCAACTGGCCAGATTTTACGGGATTCCCAATTATTCAACATCGGGCGTCAGTGATGCGAAGGTCCCGGGACAGCAATCGTCACTCGAACGTCTTTTTTCGAATATCGCCGTAACCATTATCGGACCCCATTTTCTCCCCTGTCCATACGGTCTCCTCGACT
>CAZCGI010000318.1:0-1049 GCA_964498145.1 uncultured Syntrophaceae bacterium | reverse complement strand
CACCCCTGCAGGCGGTGCTTGATGATGCCCACTTCACCATGATTAAATATTTTCTTAAATCTCCCCGGATCGATGACGGAGAAATCAGCGAAGTCCTTGCACAGATACGAACGGTACTCTCGACGCCGCAGAAGCTTTATATCGGCTACATCCGGAAGGTCATGCGGAGCGGGCTCCTGTCTCCATTATATCCTTTTGAAGGAGATCGAGAACATGACACGGTGTTTCACCTTGCCGATGAAAGGATGAAAGAGCTTCTCGCAAAACCGGTGAAGCACATCGATCGAGAGAAAACATCACGAATATTCAACGAAATACCCGGCCTGTTACCACGGCTGAACATTTATGACGAAGGGAGATAATTATGAACGATATTATCGCAAAACTGAAAGAAAACGTCATTCAGGGACGAATAACCCAGGACGATGAAGGAATCGACGACACGTTAACAGGCCCCGGTGTGGTTGAACTGACAAAGATGGGGCTGGACAGCAAGCTTCCGGTGGAGGAAATCATCAGCAACGGCCTTACCGCGGGAATGGAAATTGTGGGAGAAAAATTCAATGCCAAGGAATATTATGTCCCGGATATGCTGGCTTCCGCCGAAGCGGTGAGTGAGGCAATGGATATCCTGAAACCACATCTCGAAGCGGCTAATGTTTCAACAAAGGGAAAATTCGCCATTGTCACCGTAAAGGGAGATATTCACGATATCGGGAAAAATATTGTGGCCATTCTGCTCAAGGGAGCAGGTTATGAGGTCGTCGATCTCGGCATTGATGTCCCCACGGAAAAGATTGTTGATTACGTTCGGGAAAACAAACCCGATTTTCTCGGCCTGTCGGCCCTGCTGACAACGACGATGCTGGTCATGGGAGAAATTATTGAAGCGCTGAAAGCGGCAGGTCTCAGGGAATCGGTCAAGGTATTGATCGGAGGCGCCGCCGTATCGAACGAGTTCGCTCAGGAAATAAGCGCAGATGCATACTGTTCCGACGGATTTGAAGCGGTTCGCATCCTCGATTCATACCGAGCTGCATAAAAAGAAT
>CAZCGI010000317.1:1029-1792 GCA_964498145.1 uncultured Syntrophaceae bacterium | reverse complement strand
CCATTCTGGCACCATACCAGAACGGTCCTTCTTCATCAAAATCGGCAAAGCAGGCAAGGAAACCGATAGGGTGGTCTCCGGAATACCAGGGATCCTTTTGTGCCATTGCTTCTTTTTCTTCGGGAGAAAAGACTCCCTCATCGAAAGCAGTGAGGACCAAACCGTTGGTGAGGTAAGCCAGTTCGAAATACAGCATCGGTGCATTCACTTCACGATACCCTTCTTTGTTCCATACCCGTTTTTCCAGCTCAACCACATCGTTGAGAATGGACTGCCTGAGATAGGTTTCAATCCTTACTTTTTCCAGAATGTCCATTACCACACCTCATGATCGATAGTATAATGTTATGTAAATTTCATAAGAAATGTTTAGAAGTCATGTTTTGATTACAATAATATGTGTTGTGGTAAACAAAAGACTGTGTAGATGTTTCGAAAACGTGAGTAATTTATCATAGGTACCGATATCGTGTCACTATACTAAGTGATTTTGCCGGAAATTGGAAGATAAAATCGATTGATACGACTGAAAATCCCTGACACTCTGTCAGTGTGTATGGACTGAGGATTCTGAAACAAAAGTGACAAACCAGCTTCCTGAAATAAGTTTGACTTTCCTTTTGCCTTAAAAGATAATCAATCTATGAGCGCTGATTATGTAACATCCAAAGTTATTGATGTCTTTACCGATGTGGATTCGCACCGGGTGACCGCTGCGATTGTGAAAAAACATTCGACAAACCGGCGCGATATCAGGGACGTT
>CAZCGI010000317.1:0-1019 GCA_964498145.1 uncultured Syntrophaceae bacterium | reverse complement strand
ACCGAATCCCTAAAAGGAAAGGTTCCCCTCGATGTCCATGTCACCGGTGTTGACATTGTAGAGGGATATGAGCCTGCTTTTATGGAGGCCTGCGGTCGAGCGGAGGTAGCCGGGAAATTTATTTCCTCGGATGTGTCAGTAATACAGGATTTTGGAGATCGTTTCTTTGATCTCGTCATTTGCAGCTATTCGCTATATTTTTTCCCCCACATCGTCGGAGAAATATCGAGGATTCTGAACGCTCATGGTGTGCTTGTTGCGACGGTGCACAATTCATACAGTATGAAAGAGCTTGTCAGTTTTGCCCGGGATGTCTTTATTAGGAACGGCATGATTGATCGCGATGCCAAGCTTCATATCGAATCGGTGATCAGCAGTTTTTCTTCCGAAAACGGGTATGAAATCCTGAGGCCCTGGTTTGGCGATATACGGCAGAAAAAGTATGAAAATACTCTCATGTTCGAACCCGGCGATATCTATTCGCTGATAGAATATTTCAGGTTCAAGTGGCCCTTTTTCCTCTCCGCAATTCCAGTGCAGGATGTTGCCCGGGCTTTTGATCTGTTCGAGATTCATTTACAGAAATACTTCAACCTGAGCAGGGATGGATTCGCCATTACAAAGGACGATACGGTTTTCGTCTGTTCAAAACCGATAGAACGAAAATGAGCCCATGAAGAAAAAGAAAAGAATGTACTGCGTTCATTGCGGCAATGCGATTACCAGGCGGGACGAAGATGGTATCCTTCGTGATTATTGCGGCGATTGTGATGTCTTTTTTTACGATAATCCGCTGCCTGTTGTCTCGACGATCCTTCTGTCAGACCGAAGCATTCTCCTCGTTAAAAGAAAATTCAGACCTTACAAGGGTATGTGGTGCCTTCCGTCGGGATTTGCCGAAGTCGATGAGAGCATAGAGGATGCCGCCGTGCGTGAGCTTGAGGAGGAAACGGGCCTAAAAGGGAAGATTACAAGTCTTGTTGATGTGGATTCGTGCAGTAATTATTTCTACGGAGACC
>CAZCGI010000316.1:0-1801 GCA_964498145.1 uncultured Syntrophaceae bacterium | reverse complement strand
GCGGCCTGGTATTTCCACTGAACCCATCTGCCGCTGTTCGTCTGGCTGCCTTCCTTTTCCATGGAGGCGGAAGCGGGAAGCAGGAAACATTCCGTTTTGACCTTCTTGGGATCGACACCGGGCCCCTTCCAGAAGGAACAGGTTTCGTTGTCGAAGATGTTGGCGCTTACCAGCCAATCCAGTTTTTCCAGTGCCTTTCTCACTTTGTTCGCATTGGGCGAACTGACGGCGGGGTCGGTGCCCACGGAAAACAGTCCCTTTACCGTGCCCTTATACATTGCATCGAAAAGATGCATGAGAGAATAGGCAGTACCGTCATCCAGTTTAGGCATCCAGGAATAGCCGAATTCGTTTTCCGGCGTTGCCTTGTCGTCGAAGAGTGACTTGAGGAAGCTCACGTAAAACTTCGGATAGTTCCGGTAGTAGTTCGGTGATTGGGAATCGTTTGTTACCGGTGTATATTTTTTGAGATATTTCTTAAGAGAGTCATGAGATGCCTGCGGCATTTTCAGATAGCCGGGCAAGTTGCCGTATAATATGCAGTGGTCCGTCGAACCCTGCACGTTCGGTTCGCCGCGTAGGGCGTTGACGCCGCCGCCGCAAATGCCGATATTGCCGAGCATTAGCTGAATCATCGCCATGGTGCGGATATTCTGTGTACCCGTAGAATGATGCGTCCAGCCCAGGGCGTAACAGATTGTCCCCGCCCTTTGGCCGACACCGGTGCTTGCATAGTCCGTGTAAACTTTCATCAGATCTTCTTGGGAAACGCCGGTGATGCTGGATACTTTTTCAAGCGTGTAACGGGAATAGTGTTTTTTCAGAAGCTGGAAAACACATCGTGGATGACTAAGAGAAAAGTCCTTTTTGGGAATTCCGTTACCATTCTCCTCAAATACCCAGGTTTCCTTGTTGTATTTTTTCTTGTCTTTGTCGTAACCCGTAAAGAGACCATCATTAAAGCCGAACCCCGTTGCCACAATGAAGGGGGCATTGGTGTAATTGACGACATAATCCTTGAAGTATTTGTCGTTAGCGAGAATATAATTAATCATGCCTCCCAGAAAGGCGATATCCGTTCCGGAACGCAGGGGAACATGATAATCGCAGCGGGCAGATGTTCTTGTAAATCGGGGATCAACATGGATGAGTCTCGTTCCGTTCTTTTCCTTTCCCCGAAGCATCCATTTAAAGGCAATGGGGTGATGTTCCGCCGCATTGCTGCCCATGATCAGTATGCAATCGCTGTGCTGGAGATCAATCCAGTGATTCGTCATTGAACCGCGTCCGAACGACTCTGCCAGAGCCGCTACAGTCGGGCTGTGTCAGACCCTGGCCTGGTGATCGACATACACAAGCCCCATCGCTCTTGAAATCACACTCATCAACCAGCATTCTTCGCTGTCGACATTGGAGCTTCCCAGATGACCGATCGATTCGGTCCGGTTAACCAGTTCACCCTTGCTGTTGGTTGTTATAAAATCCTTATCCCTGGTATCTTTCACCAAACGAGCAATGCGAGCAATGGCCCAGTCCCAGTTTTTCTCTTCCCACCGATCGCTCATCGGCGCGCGGTAGAGTACTTTCCGAAGACGATACTTGTTGGCCTCCGTCAGATCGAAAAATCCGGCTCCTTGGGCGCACAACGAACCCTCGTTGATGGGGTGGTCGGGGTCGCCTTCGATATTGAATATCTTGCCGGTTACCTGGTCAACACTGCAAATGAGACCACACCCCACGGCACAGTAACAGCAGACTGTTGTAACCTGCTTGGCAGCTCTCACCCGATTCATTTTATTGA
>CAZCGI010000315.1:0-1806 GCA_964498145.1 uncultured Syntrophaceae bacterium | reverse complement strand
GAAATCGAAAAGATCTGATGATAACCATATCGATGATTCCGGGGACAAAGAAAAGTGTGGCATCGCTGCTGGACATCACCGATCTTAAACAGGCGGAAGATGATGCGATAAAACGTGAACAGGAAGTCCAATCGAAGTCCAGGAACCTTGAGGAAGTCAATACGGCGTTGAATGTTCTGCTGAAACGGAGAGAAGACGATAAAAACGAACTGGAAGAGAAAATACTGCTGAATGTTCGGGAACTTGCCGTGCCGTATATAGAAAAGTTAAAGAAAACAAGATTGAATCCCAACCAGTTTACCTATCTGACGATTCTCGAAAAAAGTATTAATGATATCATTTCGCCATTCCTTCGTAATATGAAAGTGAAGTATTCAAAACTGACACCGACAGAAATTCAGGTAGCAAATCTTATCAAGGAAGGTAAGGCCACAAAGGAAATTTCGGAACTGCTGAACTTGTCGACACGGGCAGTTGACTTTCATCGTGGTAACATACGCAAGAAGCTCGGACTCAAGAATCAGAAATCAAATTTGCAGTCTTTTTTGTTAACTCATTCATAATAACAGTTTTATGCTGTTATTTGACTGATAGAAATATGGCATGTAATTCACGGTTGATAATTGTGCCGATCATGAACTTTTCACAATGATGGATTGTCTTGCTCTCTTCATTAGAAGATATGAAGCATTGGAAAGATATATTTGTCTTATTATATCTAACGCTTATGCTTATCTGGCCGACAAGAGGTTTTACCTTCTTGGTTATAGATGAGGTGATTTCGATACAATGCCAGGCCGATTATTTGAGATGGGCAATTCTGAGCATTTGTGCTGTCAAAAACAACAGCCTCTCTCGCTATAGCAGGTATTTGCTGTTATTATACATGTAAATGTTTGTTATTGCATTTTCTCTATTCATCAATCATATACAGAGCAGTTCTTGGGGCAAGAACTACTATTGGGCTATTCCTCTTATTGAATTCATTATAGTAGCTGCCCGCCATAACATGGTGGTGTCTTTATATAGTAATTTGTAACATTGTAAAAGAGAAGCATTTTCCAAAGGCTCATTGCCGGTCGTGGTTCCTGCAGTCCATGACCCTTCCATGGGGACATGTCTGATATGACTGTTGGGATATGGTGTCTGCGGTGTCCCTTGGTTGGAAAGCGTTATAAAGGAGAGGAGGGTAATGAATGGCGATGAAGGAAGTCGTGATAGTAAGCGCCTGCCGGACGGCAATCGGTCGGTTTTTGGGGAGTTTAAGGGACGTATCTGCACGTGATCTTGCAATAACGGCAGGAAAGGCGGCCATTGAGAGGGCCGCAATCCCTTCGGATATAATTGACGAATGTTGCATGGGGCAGGTTTTCCCCCATTTGAACGGTTCACTTCCGGCGCGTCAGGTCGCCATGCGTGTGGGGCTTCCCGTGAGAAGCAGTGCGATGAACGTCAATCAAAATTGTGCTTCCGGTATGCGTGCGCTGGAAATAGCGTGTCATAATATTATGCTGGGGAAGACCGAGGTCGGCCTGGTCATCGGTGTAGAAAGTATGTCAAACGCTCCATATATGATTCCGAAGGGCAGAACGGGATACCGAATGGGACCGGGCAGGATCGAAGATGCCATGTTGTACGATGGGTTGGTGGATGAAATGGTTCCGGGCCATATGGGGATAACTGCCGAAAATGTGGCGGAAAAATATGGTATTACCCGTCGGGAATGTGACGAACTTGCTCTTCTCAGTCACCAGCGCGCGACCAGGGCGGTGCAGGAGGGCATCTTTAAACGGGAAGTCGTGCCCG
>CAZCGI010000314.1:0-1815 GCA_964498145.1 uncultured Syntrophaceae bacterium | reverse complement strand
TTGTTATGTAGCTCATGTCGTAGATGAGCACCCAGAAAATGAGAACCGGCGCCGAGAACGAAACAATTCTGCTGTTATCAGCCCAGTGTCCCTTGATCGCCAGAGCTGCCAGAATAAACCCGATGAAAGTACTGCCGGCATCACCAAGGTAAATTGCCGCGGGTCGATTCAGACCAAAGTTGAACGGGAGAAACCCGAGGCAGCTTCCCATCATGGCGATGGCAATCCAGCCCATAAAAGGCTGATCCGTCTGATATGCCACGATCCCCATAAAAAGAGCAATGATGGCGGCCACGCCCGAGGCCAGCCCGTCCATACCGTCGATGAAGTTCATGGAATTGGTTATGCCAATGATCCAAACCACAGTAAAGAGAACATTTAAGAAATACCCCCACAGCGTATTATTAGGAAACAAATCGAGTACAATTCCGAATGCAATCATCACACCGACGACAATCAGCTGGACGACGAGCTTTATCCGCGCCGGGATTTCTTTCCAATCATCGAAAATGCTTACCGCCGCAACAATCAATCCGCCCCAGAGCAAAGCAATCATTTTTCCTTCCAAAATCATATTTGATAGAAGGGCGGCATTAAAGGCCACGATAATGGCAATGCCTCCCAGGAGGGGAGTGCTTTTCTGATGAATTTTTCTTCCGCCGGGAACATCAAGGATGTCAAACCTAATGGCAATCATACGTACGAGAGGCGTCATCGCCGCAGCAAGAGAAAAGGAAAAGAGAAAGATATAGAGCCATCGTGCACCGATATCCGCAAACATGTGCCGCACTAATGGAATATTGAGACCCAGAAACAGTACGATTGATATGTACCAGATCATCCGTCGTATCGATATGTGAGAGTTCTCCGTATTGAATAATCGTTTCATCATCCATCAACCATGTACGGGCACCGTTTTTAAACATTTCATAATGTGGTTTATTTCCTCTTCCCTCAATGCAGGGTACAGCGGAATCGACACCGCCCGGGAAGCTACTTCATCCGTGACGGGATAACCCATCAACCCGAGATACTCATGCAGTGGTTTAAAAACGGGACGTCTGCACCCGATCTCCTTTGCGTTCATGGTCCTAATAACGTCCGAAGAATTTCCACACTGGAGAATGTACCTGAAATATACATGCTCTCTGTCCCGCGGCACGAAGGGAACCGGCACATCTCTTTTCGCCAGAACATAATTGTACCTGTCGGCGATTTCTTTTCTCTTTTGAATAAAAGATGGCAGTTTCTTCAACTGGTTCGTTCCCAGTGCCCCCTGAAGATCGGTCATTTTATAGTTGAATCGCACCTTGTATGTTTCTTTCTCATCATAGTCCCGAAGATCCCTTATCGCTTCTATGAATCGTGCATCATCGGAAAGTATCATCCCCCCTTCACCGGCGGCGATCATCTTGGTTGTATAAAAGGAAAATATAGAGCAGATACCAAAGCTGCCTGTCTTTTCTCCCTCATAGACTGCCCCGATTGACTGGGCGCAATCCTCGATAACGGGGATACCCAGCTTGATGATTTCATTAAGATCTGCTGGAAGACCGAACATATGAGGAATAATGACAGCCTTCGTCCTGCCGGTAATTCTCCGCTTGATGTCATCTAAATCGATATTAAACGTATCCCCATCAATATCGGCAATCACCGGTTTCGCCCGCACATACATAACGGCGTTGAGCAGTGCCGAGCAGACATAACTGGGAATAATGACCTCGTCACCCTCCCCGACCGAGAGTGCAATGAGAGCGAGATGAAGGGCCGCCGTACCTGAACTGACGGCAACGCCATGCTGCACCCCGATAA
>CAZCGI010000313.1:0-1820 GCA_964498145.1 uncultured Syntrophaceae bacterium | reverse complement strand
TGCCCGACAATAAATAGTTCAGAAAGGTCTTATCGCTTGTGAGGGCTGCATACTGTGCGGCGAGCCCGCCGTTGTGACCGTCAAATATGCCGCCGAATAGCCAGCCTTTACCTGCAAAGTTCATGTTGAGGACATGGGCATCTTCCATGGTCGCTCTTCGCCCTTTTTCCGATAAGACAGCGGCTCTCATTTTTCACTCCAAGTGGCCGAGTTTCTCTAATCTTGCTACGGTCCCTTGTAGAACGTGAGGAAGTTTGTAATGCCGGTCATAAACATCTGGACCGAAATAGTCACCAGAATCAACCCCATGAGTCGCTCGAGGGCGATGATCCCTCGCTTGCCGAGATAGCGGGATAATACGCTGGCAAAAAAGAGAATAATACCGGAGGCAATGCAGGCGATGGTAATTGCAAGCAACCACCATGGCCAACGGTCCGGATTGCGGTTTGCGATGAACAAAACCGATGTCAGCGCGGCCGGGCCGGCAATCGAAGGAATCGCGAGCGGAACGATAAATGGTTCGCTGTCGATCAGTTGTTCACCCTTCCTTTCGTATTCGGGAAAGATCATGCGGATTGCTATCAGAAACAGGATGATTCCTCCTGCTATTGTCAGTGATGGTTCAGATATATTCAGAAGGTGAAGCACGTGCTGACCAGCGAAGAGGAAGATGATCATAACCAGCCAGGCAATCAAAAGTTCCCGGATGATAATTTGCTTCTGTCTCTGCTCGTTAACATTCTTAAGGGCAGACAAGAAGAGCGGTATGTTCCCTATAGGATCCATAATCAGAAAAAGAAGAACAATTGCAGAAAAAGTGGTCATTCTGTAAATAACTCCGTCTTTTTAGCTTCGTTGCGATCCGATACGTTTATTCTGTTTCTAATTAGTATTCATCAAGAGCATCTCAGGCAGCCATTTTTTAAGGCTGTCTTGCAGAAACAATAATCACTGCCGACTAATAATACATGCGAGGGTGATGATGCCCTGCGACGTTCTTCCGTCAATTTTCACAACCATGGGATATTCTGTCCGCACATGTTTGACATGTGCCGTTTCATTTACCGGGGTGAGTGATTCAATCCATTCCCATTTGAGAAATTCCTTTGTTCCTTCCGTAATGGTAATATAAGGGATTCCCATGGATGTTATACGCTGAAAGAAATGATATCCCCGAGAGGCATCGACTTTAATCAGATCGTTTCTGAGTTCGATGATCGCTCCCACGCCGGAAATGTGATTCCAGCGAACGGGTATGCCAAGCCATTGGTCAGCTGACCCCCATCGCCCGGGACCGACCAGGAGATATGGTCGGTTTTCTTTAACCAGCATTGCGTTTATGTGACCGATTTCTTCAGCCATAACAACGGTCTTGGCCGTTGAAAAAAATTGAGGCTTCACATAGACAATATCCGCCAGATCTCGATTGATGCCGTTTCCGAGGGTCTGGGTAGAGAATCCGACCGCCCGTTCAATTTCAACCGGTGTGATCTGCAATCCGAACGTGTCCTCGTCTGCAACCATGGGTCTGATCTGGAGCAGGTGGAAGGTGCTCCGGTCATGGTTGTCCGGATTGATGGTCAGAGCAAATTCGATTTCCACGGGACAGCCTATAGCTGAACGTCCCAGATCGAGGAGGTCGCAGAGAAGTTCGGGCAGACGAATGCTCTGGTCTTTCAACAGCGCCGAAAATGTCATAACTTTGGGGCCGTTGATATATCCCGTGTCCCGAAGTATATTCTCTTCGGGTATATAAGTGCCGGCAAAGATCTGCACGGGAAGTTCCCCCTGTGCGTCCTGTATTGACCGTTTTTCAAGAT
>CAZCGI010000312.1:0-1849 GCA_964498145.1 uncultured Syntrophaceae bacterium | reverse complement strand
CTCCGGACCGGTATCCGAACTGCATCAAGAAAAGCAGAATGCCTGTGAGAGACGGGAGCCCCATGCGCATCCGTTGTATCTGCTTTGAAGGGTTCCCGCCTATTGCGAAATGATTATCTCAGCCACCGATGAGACATAATCGTATATTAGCCCACTCGCCGTTTTTGACCCAGCGATACTTGTCCCAAAAAAGTTCATCACTTTGATAGTATTTCGCCGTTCGGCTGCGTTTCAGAAATTTGTAAAAATCCCTCGGTCCACCATTATACATGGCATAAACGGTGCGGGCCATGGTGTCATTATCGATTTTACTTTCCAACTGAAGCTTCTCGATGCGCCTCAATGCATATCTACACAGATAGAGTTCGAGAATCTGACAACCTGCTTTTATATTATATTGGATGTCCCATCGCAACTTATCCGGTTCATAAATTCCTCTCCACACAATCTCATTAATCTGCATGATTCCTACGGAGGTATTATTATAAGAACGAAGATAGGTAACGTCTCCCTGTTTCATCTTAAATTGCCGAAAGCAGCTTTCTTGCCAGGTAGTGGAAAAAACGATGAGCCGATAGAGGTCATGATAGTCTCCCGGAATCGTGCCTTTCTCTATTATCGATTCAGACGTCTGTTCCAGAAGTTCCTTAACCCGTTCCAGATAAGGATCGATGTTTTCCCGGGAATAGACCCATTGCTCCATATATTCAGCCGTTACTATTGCTTCATTTTCAGCGGCCCATGCACTCGCGGGGAAGAGAGCGGCAACAGCCGTTCCAATTATGCGACGCATATTAAATGACGATGGGTTCTGCGGTCGCAGAGGGCATGAAGGCGTTTGCTTAATTTCCAGCACACTTTTCAACGTTTCATCCACGGTAGACTGATACTCAAGCGGCGTCTCTTTTCCTTTACACAAAAGAGATGCCATCAGTTTCAGGGTATTTTCGTTGATTTCAATACCCAGATCCCCAATCATTTTGTCGAAAGCGGCAAGTGCATCGGTCACCGTAAAGAACGCCAGATAGCTCATAATATCCGGCGAGGGCCTGCTACAGAGATGCTTCCTGAAGACGGGACCTAATTCCTGCCACGCGAGAGCAAATTCCTCTCGTACAAAATCTCCGGTAACCGTTCCTTGTGAAATGGCAGTTGTAAATGAATATCGAGTTTCAAGAAGCGTATCCAAAAGAACCTGTCTTTCATCCTCGGTGAGCGTTTCGGGAGCCAGCGTATGAATCAGGAGAACAATAAACGAATCAAGAGTCTGCCAGAGTTCCTTCAACTTTTCCTGCGATGGCGGCAATCCATGTGATTTTTGAAACTCTTTATTTTTCTTAATGATCTCATCGGTCGTAAATCGAAGGTAAATTCTCAGCGCATCATTGTCACACACGGGTTTTTCCGCGGTCATGCCCGCAATCATTTTTATGGCCGAAGAATGGAGCTCCGGGTGGAACACTTCCCGGAACAATGCCTTGAATTGTTCAAACGGAGGTAGAAGCTTGACAGTAATGTGATTGATATAGTCACATACCCAGACGTCAATCAGTTCTCGCATTGCTTCAGGGACCGCCGCAGGCTTATGGTTGATATCGAGAAGCCGGTATTCGACTGTCTTGAACGACAGGACCCAATCTCCCCGGTTGATTACCGGAGTCTGGAGTACCGAGAGATATCCATCCCATTCAACGGAATCGACACATCCTGTTTGTGAATAATCGCCGCACGTTACGTTCACCCTGAAATCAGCGCGGACATGGGATTGTTCCGCCCTGTAACACGGATCGGACAAAACGATTGAGGTGCAGCCATTGTTGAAAAAAAGAAGCAGCGCTGTTGGATTGTG
>CAZCGI010000311.1:0-1874 GCA_964498145.1 uncultured Syntrophaceae bacterium | reverse complement strand
TACCAACGTTTCGTTTTTCCGGGGGAAGCCGCGTTACATCCCGGCCTCCGACGGCAATGGTCCCGCTCGTCACCGGAATGAGTCCGGCTATGGCTTCCAGGAGGACAGTTTTGCCTGCACCCGTCGGTCCCATGAGGATAAAAAATTCTTGCTCTTTGATAGCCAGTTCGATATCTCGCAAATGAAACTGGCCGAGCTTTATGTTAACGTTCTGAATCCGTATCATATATCCTTCTTGCTGCGCAGCGTAAGAATGCGCAGAGCCAGAAATAGTATCAAACAAATTGAAACAAGCCACACCGCAACCGGCTGAGAATATCTGAGACCATATCCCTCGAAGCGTTCATAAAGCATGACCGGAGCAATCATGGGATGGTAGGCCACGATAACGACAGCACCGAATTCACTGACCGCCCGGGCGCTGCACATAATGATGCCGATCAGCATACTGCGCCAGGCAAGAGGGAAGGTTACCCTGAAAAACGTGCTGAAAATGGAAGCACCGAGGCTGCGGGATACATTTTCAAGACGGGGTGAAATACTTTCAAATCCGTTTTTCGCAGCATTCACATAAAACGGCATCCCGACAAACACAAGCACCGTTACGATACCGGTAACACTGCCCATGATGCGGATGCCCAGTTCGCTCATGATCTGTCCGATCCAGTGATTTTTACCGGCTATGCTGAGTATGGCAATTCCCACGACCGGATGGGGGATGACAATGGGCAAATCGATAATACTTTCAACGAGCCGTTTACCGACGAAATCAGTCCGGGCCAGAAGGTAGGCAAATGGTGTCCCGAAGATGAAAGAAATCAATGCGGCCAACCCGGCGGTATATATGCTGAGCCAGATTGACCGCATGACATCTTTATCCTTGAATGTTTCTGCAAGCATCTCCATCGAAGGCGCCGTCATCATTTCAACAAGCGGAATCAGGATAAATGCGAGAATTACAACACCGCTTGAGATGGTCACCCAGAAAAACAGTTCCTTCTTAAACATTCACCGACGTACCTTCTAATTTTTTACTTCCACGAGTTTCTGCAGCCCTGCAGGAAGCATGGTCTTCATTTCCGCTGTCGGGACCCGGCAGGGAACAAACGGCGGCTGCCCCATATCCTTCAGGACCTTGAGACCGCCATTGGGATCGAGCATGTATTCCAGGAAGGCTTCCGCTGCTTCTTTATTGGGGGCATCCTTGATCATCGTGACCCCGTAGGTACAGGATTGTCCCTTAATTTCCATGAACGTACCCGGCTTCTTTCCGGACACTTTTACAACTGCTTCGCCGTAAAGGTCATCGAATTTATAATTCCCCAGATTGATCTCATCGGGCAGGATGACGTACTTTAATCCGTGCTGCACCGCTACGGAGAGATATTCCCACGCGTAATCCATATTACCCGTCTGAAGCAGTGAAACAAGCTCAACCGATTTGGGACGAACGTTCTCTTTAGGCCGGTTGGCGATCAACTTATCATAAAGTCCGGGAATCTTGTAATATTTTTCGGCAAGTTGCAGTACCATCAGGGAACGGTATCCGCAGGGATCGATATTAGGTTCGGAATGTCCCCATATTACATCCTTTCTCTGAAGGATTTCATACCAGTTGCCGGCATTGATCTCTTTTGCATATGCACTTTTGTCGGTATAGCACAGAACAAGCTGATTCGTGGCAAAACGAATGTTCCATTCGGCAAAGGCAGGGATCAGCAGCTTATCAATGACTTTGTAATCGGCTGATGCCATGATGTCACAGGGCTTTTTCAGATCGGAAACCTTGCGGGCCGCCTTCTGGCTGCCGCTCGCTTCACGCTGAAGATCGACACCGGGATATTGTGATTCAAAGGCCTTCTCCATGGCGGCAA
>CAZCGI010000310.1:0-1897 GCA_964498145.1 uncultured Syntrophaceae bacterium | reverse complement strand
GTCTGAAAGATATAAATCGCTCCTCCAATACTACGAGTTGTTCAAAAGATCAACACTATTCATCTGGAGAAACAGTTTTTTGCTTGGGAAGGGAGAGCTCCCGTATAATCTCCAACACATGATCGCTCTTATTCATGCAGCAGAAATGGAGACCGGACACTTCATTCCTCAGAAGGTCCTGACACTGATGAATGGCATGTTCGATGCCGTACTTCTGTACTTCTTCGTTTTTGTCCCGTACTTTATGAAATTTATCCAGCAAGGATGATGGAATTTTGGGATCGCAGAGCGAGCCGATCCTGGATATCTGGCTGTAATTGAAAATCGGGAAAATCCCCGGGATAATCGGTACGGAAATATTGCGAGCCACCGCCAGATCACGGAATCGATAGAAACTGTCGTTGATGAAGAAAAGCTGGGTAATGATGAAATCAGCTCCGGCTTCGACTTTCCTTTTGAGATTTTCTATATCCACCTTCATAGTCGGCGCTTCTATATGTTTTTCCGGATAACCGGCCACGCCAATGGAAAAATCATTATGTTCTCTGATAAATTCTACCAATTCGTTGGCGTATCCGAAACCACCTTCCGTTCTTACAAAGACTTCCTCACCTTTTGGGGGGTCTCCCCTCAATGCAAGGATGTTTTCCAAGTTCTTGTCCTTAAATTCATCGAGAATTCTGCGAATATCATCTTGAGTGGTTCCAACGCAGGTCAAATGTGCCAGAACTTCCTGACCGATTTCATTTTTTATATGTGATGCAATTTCTTCGGTCTTATCGCGAGTGCTTCCTCCCGCACCATATGTGACGGAGATAAAATCGGGGTTGCACTGGATCAGATCGTCAATGGTTGAATAAAGACTTTCTACATTCCCTTCCCGTTTGGGAGGAAACACCTCAAAAGACAACGTGAACTTGTTATTATGCAACATGTCTCGAATTTTCATGGGTAACGCTCCTCAAAGAATCATGTATTCTCATGTAAATTCGCCTTTTTTGTCAATCATTTTTAATGAGTCCGGTGTGGTTTTTTATGACAGGGTAAATCAAAAGCCATTGGTTGTGAGGTAATCGAAATATAATTCGGCAGGACTTGTTGATCCATGCATCGTTTGAGGGTCATTGTGATTGATCCTGACATGCCGTAGAAACAGAATAAACAGGGTAACGAGTATACACCGGAGATCATCTGTTTCCGCGAAACGGGAAAGGATCACAAATAGATGTTTCTCTCAGTGTGAAATTAACTGGCAGGAAAGTATCTTGATCAACAGATTTTGATAAAAGGGACGGCAGCGAAGATCGACGAGTTGATTGAGAACAGTGTGAAATTTGGAAATTGGGGGTGCATTGAGGATTATATTGTTCAGAATACGGTTAAGACTTGAATTTTCCCAATAAAACTGGTAAGTAAGCTTAAATTGCTTGGGGATGTTCCTGAAGAATGACGAAAAAATCACAAATCGCCTTTCTTGTCGTGCTTCTCTATGTAGGGATACCTCTATCGTATGCCTTTGGTTTAACTAATATTCTCAATGTCAGGCGATGGACCGCGCCGGATCACACGCGGGTTGTCATTGATGTGAGTGATAAGGTTGTCTACCAAACAAAAGAGAACAACAAGATAGTCTCAATCGACCTGAAAGATACCACCTTCCCGGATACACTTCTCCAGGAATATCTTGTCGATAAACCGGCAGTAAAAAAGATAAGCCTGTTGTCTCTGCCGGGGAATACGTCTCGTGTCGATTTACTCGTCGGAGATGACGTGACCGTCAAGGTATTTACCCTGGGGCCGATTAGAGACATAAAACCTCACCGTGTTGTTATTGATATCAAACTTCCTGCCGTTGAGAAAAAGGAAAGTGAAGAGAGAAAACAGGTCAAGATTCAGG
>CAZCGI010000309.1:0-1901 GCA_964498145.1 uncultured Syntrophaceae bacterium | reverse complement strand
CCGACTGGCTCCCTTCATGTTCAAGCTCTATGGTCAGATAGGACTGATTGAAACTTCCTCGATAGTGATCTTCCAGGTCAAAAAGATAGCCCGGACGTAAATAAGGAATAGTGCTCTCACCGTGAAAGCGCTGTTCCTGGCAGCGGAGCTCCTCCGCCCGGATCTTGGCAAGATCATTCCCTTCCGCGGCTGTTCTGAAATGTTCCCCGTAGATGTAGACATCACCTCTCCCATCGGGGGATACTTCGGCGCTCCCGGAAATTTCCAGTGAGGGGGTTCGGTAGTTGTAGTCTTTGAGTCGCATGGTCCGGGGAAGCAACTTCTGCTTGAGTATAAAGGCCTTGATCACTTCTTCCCGATGGGCATCATCAAGACCCGACGGCGGCGAATAATACATGGTTTTACCAAGGGGCATCTCCCCATGGGCAAGTCCCGTATCGGTGATAACTACTTTTTCGCAATTTTCCGTCTGTTCGAAGTAGTAGTAAAACCCGTCCCGTTCCATCCATCGGGACACAAAATTGAGATGGCTCTCGCGATACTGGCAGATGTATTCCCATGGAGGATAATCTTTTTCCAGTTTCAGTTCGAAATCCAGCGTTGTCAATCCACCGTCCTTCAGCACCTCCTCAATTAACTGGGGAACTTTCTTGTTCAACAGCACCTGATTGTGGTGAGTCAGTGACAACCACCAGAGTTTCGGAACCAGCACGGCACGGTAAAAGATAAATGTATCGATTTCATGGAGCTGTTCGAATTGCGCAAGAATTCCATGAAAGGGAATGTCTCCGTCTTCTCTCAGTATCGTAAACGTGGCAGGATGCTTGAGAACTGCTGTCAGATCAAGCTCCGCCTCCCGGGAAACCAGATCTATCTCGAACTGATAACACAGAGATAATCCCTCCGAGCCTTTAAAACGTACGACTCCGAAGGTATCCTCAGGCAGGGCATGGGATCTGAAATCAAACTTTTTCTCGTTAAGATAGTCCATCGCAACCTTCCTTCCTGGACAGGGTCACCGCCGTGACCGGTAATGTGATTGAGAACATAGTTGTTGCTCAAAAGTCATCACATCAAACATACTGAATGTATAAAAAAACAGATTCACCGTGACAGGGTTGAAGATATCAGGTACTCACTCATTCTTAGCAAACGGTATTTTCAGTGGTAAAATAAGAGGCCGATACGGGTTCTTTGCAAATCTGATTCATGATGTAAAAAGTGGTGGATTGCACGATCGAAATGCTGCAATCCACCATCCTGAAAACAGTTAAGAAGAAGCCATCACTCCACACTGAATTCCATTTTAAACGATCCATCATCATTCAGATCGAGATTCACCGCCGACGGCATACCCTCCTCTGTCATATGTGACAGTATCTCCTGCGACATGCGAGGCATAATATTACCCGTAAGAATATAGTCAATGTTTCGAGCACCCGTTTCCACTTCTGTACACCGTTCTGTAATCTGATCGACCACCGCGGGGGTATAGATGAGTTTCATTTTGTTATTCTGCATCAGCCGAGCGGCAAGCTTGTTCAGCTTGAGTTGTACGATCCCTTTCATCGCATCGGCACGAAGCATGTAAAAGGGAATTACCGTCATCCGGGCCAGCAGTGCCGGCTTGAAATACTGCGACAGCATGGGCCGAACGGCACTCATAACAACTTCAAGGGGCTGCACCTCATCACCCTGTGTCATTTCGGCAATAACATCAGTGGCAAGATTGCTCGTGAGAAAAATAACCGTATTTTTGAAATCAATGATTCGTCCCTCACCATCAGACAGCATACCTTTGTCGAAGACCTGATAAAACAGATTCAGGACATCCGGATGGGCCTTTTCCACTTCATCGAGAAGCACCACCGAATATGGTTTCTGCCGCACCGCTTCGGTCA
>CAZCGI010000308.1:0-1909 GCA_964498145.1 uncultured Syntrophaceae bacterium | reverse complement strand
TGGCGAAATGTATGCGGTGTTTTGCATGCCGTAATACATGCCCTTCCTGTTACTGCAAGGTCTGTTTTGCCGAACAGAGCCAGCCGACATGGATCGGTGCCGGCGTCGATGAAACGGACGTGCAGATGTTCCAGATGATGAGGATATTCCACATGGTGGGACGATGTGTCGACTGCGGATCATGTGTCGAAGTATGCCCCATGGGTGTTGACCTGCGTAAATTTCTCAAAAAACTTGATAAAGATGGGTTTGAGCTGTTCAGCCACAGAGCAGGTGCAGACATTGACAATCTCCCACTGTTGAGTTCCTTCGCGATGGAGGATAAAGAAGACTTCATTTATGATCCTGAATAATACGGTTAATGGAGAAACTATGAGTACATTCCTTGAAGAAGTAAACCAAAGAATCGATGGCGTACCTGTTCAGCGATGTTATCATTGCCGAAAATGTACGGCAGGATGTCCGATTTCGTTTGCCATGGAATACAATCCGAACAAGATCATACGAATGATTCAGAATGGCAAAAAGAGCGAGGTGCTCAACAGCTCTACAATTTGGTTGTGCGCTTCCTGCGAGACATGCGTTACACGGTGTCCCAATGATGTTGATATTGCCCGGATGATGGATGTCTTGAGAGAAATTGCCATTGAGCAACGTGTGGATGTCAAGGAAAAGAACATCCTGAAATTTCACGAGGCATTCCTGTCAAGTGTCAAGATGGGGGGACGTATCAACGAACCTTTCATGATTGCAAACTATAAGCTCAAGACGGGAGATTATTTTTCAGATGTGGGCATGGGCTTGAGCATGTTGATGAAGGGTAAGCTCTCGCTCTTTTCACCGCGAACGAAAGATATAAAGTCGGTAAAGAAAATATTTAATGAAACGAAAGCATAGCGGCATACAGCTCATCTTATTTGAGGCAATGCCGTATGCCGGATTGTTAAGGAGGCTATAGTTGAAAGTTTCATATTATCCGGGTTGTTCCCTTCATGCCACGGGCAGGGAATATGATGAGTCGGTAAAGGCTGTGAGCAGTGCCTTACAAATCGAACTGAAAGAGGTTGATGATTGGTCGTGCTGTGGTGCCTCGTCTGCCCATATGACTAATTACAAGCTTTCCGTTGCCCTTCCTGCCAGAAATTTAATTGCTGCCGAAAAGGATGGCATGGACGTCATGGTTCCATGCGCAGCCTGTTTCAACAGATTTAAGATGGCGCAACACCATCTCCGGGAAAATGCAGCCTTGAAATCTGAAGTGGAAGGTATCATCGGCAAAGAATATCGTGACAGTGTTGCCATAAGAAATCCTATCGATATCATTTATAATGATATCGGCATTGACGCGCTTGCCGAGAAGGTTACAAGGAAACTGACGGGGCTCAAACCGGTCTCATATTACGGATGCCTTTTGCTGAGACCACCGGAGGTATGTGAATTCGAAAATTATGAAAATCCGTATATGCTTGATGCGATCATGAATACGCTTGGCGCGGAATCAAAGAACTGGTCATGTAAGACGGATTGCTGCGGTGGAAGTTTAACCCTCGGTAAAACTGAAATCGTTGTCCATCTGGTTAATAAGCTGATGCGAATGGCCCACGAAGCGGATGCGAACTGTCTGGTCACTGCATGCCCCGTATGTTTTGCCAATCTGGATATGAGGGCCGGCGAGGATCTCAGTATGCCTGTATTCTACTTTACCGAACTCGTCGCTTTGGCGCTTGGACTACAGGGGACTGAAAAGTGGTTCAAGATGCATAATGTAGATCCCATGCCGCTTATGAAATCGTCGGGGCTTTTGTAAGTATAGAAGAACAAAAGTCAGCGCGAGGGATTTTTGATTTGATGATATAAATAAAAACGGATTGATCAAGGAATGATATGGAAAAGAGATTAATAAAGAAAG
>CAZCGI010000307.1:0-1931 GCA_964498145.1 uncultured Syntrophaceae bacterium | reverse complement strand
GTACTTTTCCGCATAATCGATCATTGCATCCCGTGATCTAAGTGTCCAACGGTCGTCTTTCCAGGGAGAAATGATTTTTATATTCGGTTCCAAGGCATAGTAGGTCATCTCGAATCGAACCTGGTCGTTCCCTTTCCCTGTCGCACCATGGCACACCGCATCGGCCCCTTCCTGACGGGCAATTTCGATCTGTCGTTTGGCAATGAGCGGCCGGGCCAGTGATGTCCCTAAAAGGTATGTACCTTCATAAATGGCATTCGCTCTCAAAGCGGGAAAAACAAAATCACGAACGAATTCTTCACGCAAATCATCTATATATATCTTGCTAGCCCCCGTATTGATGGCTTTTTCCTCTAAACCGTCGAGTTCTTCTTTCTGTCCCACGTCCGCAGCATAGCAGATCACTTCACAATCAAAGACTTCAATAAGCCATCGCACGATAACGGAGGTATCGAGTCCTCCCGAATATGCCAGCACAACTTTTTTTACATCACTCATCTTTTCTTTTTCCTCCTATAAGAATCTCCATGATCGCCTTTTGAACATGGAGCCGATTTTCCGCTTGATCAATAACCACCGACTGCGGTCCATCCAGCACATCATCGGTTATTTCTTCTCCCCGATGTGCGGGGAGACAGTGCAGAATGACAGCATCTTTCTTACCGCAGGCTACTAATTGGCTATTTACCTGATAATCTCTAAAAATGATATTTCTTTCTTCCTGTTCAGATTCCTGCCCCATACTGGCCCACACATCCGTATAAATAATATCCGCCCCGTTAACTGCATGCGCTGGATCACGGGACAGTGATATGCCATGAGAAGCCTCGGTCATCCCTCTTTTCAGAATCGCTTCATCAGGGTCATAGCCCTCCGGGCAGGCCAGCTTAAGGGTAAAAGGAAGTTTTGCTGCCGCATTTATCCATGAATTGGCAATATTATTACCGTCACCCACATACGCTACCGTCAATCCCTCATATCGGCCCTTTTGCTCTATGATTGTAAATAGATCGCTGATGATCTGGCACGGATGAAGAAGATCCGTCAGACCGTTGATAACGGGAATGGTCGCATTGGCAGCAAAATCTTCGACCAATTCCTGGGCGAATGTTCGGATCATGACTGCATTGAGATACCGTGACATGACACGAGCAGTATCGGCAATCGTTTCTCCCCTGCCAAGCTGAATGTCCCGGCGGCTGAGAAACGTGGCGACTCCCCCGAGCTGAAACATACCGACTTCGAAGGACAGACGGGTTCTCGTTGAAGACTTGTCGAATATCATGCCGAGGGTCTTGCCTGCCAGCGGCGCGTAAATAATTCCATCCTTGGTCTTTTGTTTTAGCGACTTCGATCGCTGAAATATTTCTTCAAAGTCTGATTTATCCAGATCGTACAGGTTCAAAAAATCTTTGTGCATGAAAACCGCATCACCTCATCGAGTACTTCGACTACTTTATCAACATCGTCCCTGGTTATAACCAGAGGAGGAACAAATCGCAGAATATTGCCGTTGGTACAATTCATCAGAACACCTTTCTCCATTGAATGCGCAACAATGGCGTCCCCGGCAATGGAAAGTTCGACGCCCACAATCAACCCCCGTCCCCGTACATCGGTTATGATATCATGTTTCGCTTTTAGCTCTTTCAAGCGGTCGAGGAAGTACGAACCGACGGCTTTACAATTGTCAAGAATCCCGCCGTTGAGCATTATGTCAAGCGTCGTAAGACACGCCGCCATTCCAAGGGGATTTCCTCCGAATGTGGACGCATGGTTTCCCGGAACAAAAGCCGCGGCCGCCGTATCCGTTGCGAGCATGGCGCCTACGGGGAATCCGTTCCCGAGGGCCTTGGCGAGCGTCATGATATCAGGGTGTATGCCGCTCTGTTCGTATGCGAAGAGCGTTCCCGTCCGTCCCATTCCTACCT
>CAZCGI010000306.1:0-1985 GCA_964498145.1 uncultured Syntrophaceae bacterium | reverse complement strand
CGTATCCGAACCAGATAACGAGAAGCGGCGCCAGGGCGAAGACGGGTATCGCCTGAGAAATGACGAGGAACGGAGAGAGCGTCCGTTCGATCGATGGATGGGCAAACATCGCCGTCGCCAGCGGCACTGCCACAAGCAGGGACAGGAAAATGCCCAGGATGATCTCCAGTGCTGTCACCGCTGCGTGAGGCAGCAGAATATGAGCCTGGAAAACGGCAACGGCAAGGATACGGGTCGGTGCCGGAAGTATGAAATCGGGAACCGAAAAAATCCGGCATGCCAGTTCCCACATGGTAAAAATAAGAATGACTCCCGCAAGGGCGATAATACTCGATTTTCTCATTACTAGGCCCCTCCGATCGGGCTGACAACACCCGCGGGAATCGATGGGGGATACCCATTATGAGCGTCACCCTGCAGCACATCGAGAACATATTCCTTAATTCTCAAGAGTTCATGGTGATCGCTCCGCCTCGGCTTCGGCATATCGATAACAAAACGTTCTCTTACAACCATGGGAAACGTTGTTAAAACGAGCACTTCATCGGCCAGCAACAGCGCTTCTTCAACATCGTGCGTGATCATGACAATGGTTTTGCCGAACTCGCTCTGGAGAAGGAGGAGATGCTGTTGAAGGCTTCGCCGCGTGATTGCATCGAGAGCGGAGAGAGGTTCATCAAGGAGCACCAGTTCGTGCTCGAACATGAGTGTCCGAACGAGGGCGCACCGCTGCCGCATACCGCCGGAGACCTTTCCCGGCGGATACTCTTCAAAACCAAGAAGGCCGAGCCGTTTGAAAAGGAACAGGGCCTTCTCCCGGAGATTGCGATCTCCCCGGGATATCTTCACCGGCAGGAGGGCATTCTCGAGCAGGGAGAGCCATGGCAGGAGCAGATCTTTCTGTTGCATGTACGCCACGTGCTGTCCCAGATGCGGATATGTCGCCCCGAGCCATGAAATGGTTCCTTCATCCTTGAGAACGATTCCGCTGAGAATATCGAAAAACGTACTCTTTCCGCAACCAGACGGGCCAACAAGCGCGGTAAAGCCGCCCCGCGGAACGGTCAGTCCGAAATTGTCAAAAACCGTCAGATCTTCAAATCTTTTTTCTAATTGTGAAACAATCAGCACAGCATTACTTCC
Source organism: uncultured Syntrophaceae bacterium (assembly GCA_964498145.1). Lineage (GTDB taxonomy): Bacteria > Desulfobacterota > Syntrophia > Syntrophales > UBA6807 > DSDU01. The sequence goes on along the minus strand of CAZCGI010000306.1, from coordinate 842 downwards.
TTGTTGGGTTTCATCTCCTTTTTAGGTGCACAATTTGTTACGGTATTCGTATCCACCCATCATTGATATCATTGGTCAAAGAAATTAAATCTTTACACCTTTTGTCATTTGCTCTCTAATCCTTGGTCCCTTGAATCCTGAAAAAGATAGCAATTTTCCCAGAGATGTCCCCTTATTTTAACGGCGGCATCCTTTTGCATCGCCGTTTTACCTCATCGCAAGCCGATCCGATACGGCACATACCTTATCGGCAACCTCATCGGGCGTTTTCCCCAGGATTCTGACAACAGGTTCCTTTCCGATATCGCCGCGGTCGAAAATCATGTCAGGAATCATACCGCGCCGGGACAGGACATGACCGGTACCCCATTCGAGGGATGATCCTTCACGCTTTTTTATATCATCCGGTTCGTCGGAGCGGCTGAACGAATCAACATCATAACCGAGCTCCCGGCAGATGTTGACGATATCCTCGGAAAATTTAATATCCATGGCGGATCGATAGTCACGATCATACCGCATCACCGTCAGAACGATTCTGGCAACATGACTTGAGGCCCCGAAATCGGGATCATGAAGGGTTTGCCCTCTGTCACCGACACGGACGATCCGTCCCGGAATTGCCGCCACCTCGCTGATATCGCGGGCGCCGGGAAGGGCGTAAGCGAAATTAGACTGAATTTCGGGAATGATGTTTCCGCGCCTACCTTCCGTTATCCTCTCGACGGCATGTTTGAGGTTGGTAATGCATTGATACCGCTCGGAATCACGGAACACATATGCCATGTGGTTGGTCGGACCGTGGCCGCCGCCGATCCTGAGCGAAAATCGAATCGCCGTCG
>CAZCGI010000305.1:0-2012 GCA_964498145.1 uncultured Syntrophaceae bacterium | reverse complement strand
TATGCTCAATTCGATTAACCCGGCCGTGAAAGTTCTCCTGGCAAGCGGGTATAGTATCGATGGCCAGGCGACTGAGATACTTGAACGGGGGTGTAACGGATTCCTCCAGAAGCAATTCGACATGAGACGATTATCAACGGCGATCAGGAAAGTTCTCAGTGTCGCAGGTGATAAAAACACCGGATATCATTGACCGGTGTCTGCCGATGACAGAATTGCCACAGCCGGTTTTGTTACATTGTTCCTCGGGTATCGGTTCCATGTATTTCTGCTGATTTGTGCCATCAGGTTCATCGTGTGATTATCCTGTGCTGAAGCGGTCGCTGAGGTTTCTCCGATGTACTGATGCTCAAAGATGGCGGGGACATGAAATGGAGGTCGAATCATTCGATGGCCCGGAGCGGGGAGTTGCCGTGCAGAAAGATACCACACAGGTGCTCATTGACATTATAAGGGGTTGTACCCTGCGAAAGATACATGGGGACTGGAATAGTGGTGATGCACTTCTGACGGATCGTGATTGGCTCGATCTTCTCAGAACCGCCGGTGATGAGGGGCTTGCTCCCCTGTTATATTCCCTCCTTAAGGAAATGAATGTTTTGGCGGACCTTCCCGATGATGTGAGGGAAATGTTACGAAATGCCTATGCACGAACATCCGCCGTCAATCAACATATCCTTGCCGTTTTGGAAGAGGCGGAAGATGTTTTAGAACGGCGGGGCATCCCTGTAATCATTCTCAAGGGGGCTGCTCTGCTCACCACGGTCTACCACGATATCGGACTCCGGCCCATGGATGACATAGATATAATGGTACGACCTCGTCATCTGGGGGATATATGTGATACCCTGACCGGCATGGGGTTCACCCGGCATCGCCTGTACCCACATTCGTTTCAACGAGGCATCATAAAAATAGATCTCCATACGGACCTTCTCTCATCGGATAGAATCCGCAGCAGGCAGGATACGGTGACCCTTCGGCAAGAAGATATATGGGACAATGCCGTACCACTGAATGGATCGCCTTCATCACTCTATCGGCTGTCACCGTATGATACGTTGATTGCCTTGTCCTTTCATCTGCTCAAACATCGGTTTAACCGCCTTATCTGGTTCGTTGATATTGCCGCGTTTATGAATGCCTCTGCTGTCGAGATCGACTGGATGGAGCTCATTGCTTATTCGCGGATGCTGGGTGCCGACCGTCTCCTGCTCTATGTCGTTATCCTGACAAAACATCTGCTTGGAGCGGACATATCCGATCATGTTTTGAATGATCTCGGCAGAGGCGAGTTGTCATTAATTGAGAAATACATACTTCGACTTCATATAACCCGCACGCCTCTTGAAACACTGACCGATCTGTTGTGGATATTTCAGATCAGAGGACTAAAGAAACAAATTCGATTTGTTATTGAAAATAGCTATCCGCGACGGGAAATTATGGATCAGATCATGTCCCCGTCATCTCATCCAATCGCTACGTTCGGACGTCGATCCGTTGTTCTTTTTCGGATGGTCCTGTCCGATCTGTTTTCGTCGATCATGCATGTCCGGCAGACGGGACTGCCCCCGTTGTGATCTGTTCAGTGGTATTAAGCAGGGTACAGCGTGTTGGGTTTAGGGTGTAAGAGGAGAATAATGATTTTCGAACTTCCCGGTTCGTTGGGTTGTATTCCGCCGATTATGATTGTTTGGCGGGAATCTTTATCCCCAGGGCTTTGATCTTACGGAACAGCGTGGTTTTGTGGATTTTCAACTCTCTGGCCGTCTTTGCACGGTTCCAGTTGTTTCTTCGAAGGGCATTGGTAATATATATCGCTTCTAGATCTTTGAAGGAATCAAGATCGCCGTGTTCCGGGTACCTGGCTTCACCGGCACGACAGATCGGATCCGGGAGATGGTCTCTCTGAATCATTGAGGATTTGCAGAGAATGAATGAGCGCTCGATGAAGTTTTTCAATTCTCTGATATTGCCCGGATAATCATATGACATGAGGCAGGTGAGTG
>CAZCGI010000304.1:0-2017 GCA_964498145.1 uncultured Syntrophaceae bacterium | reverse complement strand
AATACCATCAAGGGTTGGTATCGAAAAGATGCAACACGGGAAGACCGGAAACGGCTCTCGCGCTATCTGGGAAGACGAGTCTCGGAGGCCACGGTCCATCGGGAATGTATCAGGCTTATCATGATGTGCGCCGCCGATACTGCCATCATTCCCATGCAGGACATACTCGGCCTCGATGAAACAGCACGGATGAATCTTCCGGCAACCAGAAAAGGGAACTGGCAGTGGCGTCTTATGCCCGACCGACTGACACCAGCACTGGCTCACGAACTGGGAGAATGGACAGAACTATATGGACGTGCATGAGGAAAATCCCGAAACGTCGGAACAGATGGGCTCTCTCCAACAGCCCTTTAAACAAGCATAAAAAAATCGCAACAAGAGGCTGTTCAAAAATGTCCAGATGCAAGGCACCCGAAATCCTGAGAAGTGAGTCGTACTTATAGTACGTCGCAACGACGAAGGATGAGGGAAACGCCGCAGATGGGCGTTTTTGAACAGCCTCTTTGATATCTTGACAGAAAACCATTCATCCGTTACAAGCGAAGCTGTATCGAAAATACTCATGTGGCTTTTTGAATAAATCGAATCACTGCAATGAACATGGCGAAGGGGGGATCATGAAAGTATACAGGCTGAAAGACGTGCAGGAACGGGAACTCGTACCGGGCGGAAAGGTCAGATTCGTTCATTCTGATGCAATGACACTGGCGTTCTGGACATTTGCGGCGGGCAGCTTTCTTCCCGAACATACCCATCCTCATGAACAGATTCTCTCAGTCGTAGAAGGTACCATCGAATTCACCATCGACGGCGAGAACGAAATCGTTGAAGCACCGGCATCGTTCATCATTCCGTCGAATGCGGTGCATTCAGGGAAATGCCGTACCGACTGCACACTCATCGATGCGTTTAACCCGAAACGAGAGGACTTTGCCGCACTGGATGCATAAGTCCCTTGTATAAACACAACGAAACGTTCTTACGTTTCAGAGAGAAGACAACGGCATCGTTATGATACTTGAACAGACAGGAAAGATCTGCGACGATTTATATTCCATCGGATACCACTTTATCCCCGCCTTTCTTCTCATGAGTACCCCTCCCGTCCTTTTTGACGCGGGTCTCACTATCGCCGGTCCGCGATATCTGGAAGACTTGCGGGAATATCTGGGCAATCCCGATCGGCTCGGCTATATTTTTCTTACCCATTCTCATTACGACCATTGCGGAGCAATCCCGTTTCTCAAACGAAACATACCGGGAGTCAAGATCGTCGCAAGTGCTCCCGCCGCGGCAACCCTCCAAAAGGATACGGCGGTTCAGCTTATGAAGAGCCTGAATAAAGACTATGAAAAGAAATTCAGAAAATTCATCGGCTCGGATGATGTCTCGTTCGATTCTATTTCTGTCGACCATACCGTCCAGGATGGTGATGAATTTAACCTTGGGAGCGAATGGGTGATTCATGTTCTTGCCACACCAGGTCATACGAGAGACGCCGTGTCGTATTACATTCCTAAAATCAAGGCGCTGATTCCCGGCGAAGCGGCCGGTGTCCTGAACGGCAATTACGACGTTCAATCGGAATTTTCATCGAGCTATCACGATTACATGCATTCACTTGAACGACTTGCTAAACTTGATGTTGAGATCCTGCTCCTGCCTCATGTTCATATTTTGATGGGAGAAGATGCGAAACAATACTTCGCAAAATCTCTGAACGCAGCACGAGCGCTGAAAGAGAGAATTGTAAAGCACCTTAATGACTTCAACGGCGATCGAGAAGCTGTTGTCGATGCAATAGTGAAGGAGGACTACGACGAAACCGAGGCCGTCCTTCAGGACAAACGGTCGTTCCTCCTCAACCTTCAGGCAAAAGTAAAGGCCGTTGCCGAAGGGCGGTAATTTTATTCTTGCCTTATACGTTATAATTTCCTATAAGGGGTTCAACTTCCCGGTAAAAAAGCTTTGTGAAAGGAGTTTGAGAGCATGAACATTTTGATTTTCGGTCCTA
>CAZCGI010000303.1:0-2031 GCA_964498145.1 uncultured Syntrophaceae bacterium | reverse complement strand
GAGCAGCGGACTTTTAATCCGTTGGTCGCGAGTTCGATTCTCGCACGGCCCACCATTCATAAACAAAGCATTCCGAACCCTCCTGCAGGGCGCCGTTTCCGATTCCCACTATATCTCAAATCTCTTTGCCATTTTGAAACCAATATGCCTATAATTCGATTAATTATGACACAGGGGGGGTTTTCTCCGACAGATGTTATTGTCTCCTTACACATGAGAGCGGAGATAATAACTGTTGAAACGATACGTTACCGCAGGAGATCCATGTTATGACATTACAGACGCCCCACGATTGTTATTGCATGGCAGGCGATGTCATGACCCGTTACTGGGTCCTGGGAACGTCAGGCCCCCCGGTTGTTCTGATTCATGGTCTGGGAGCCTCGGCTGAAATCTGGCTGCGCAACGTCGATTCACTGGCAGAGCGGCATCAAGTATATGTTCCCGATCTGATCGGTTTCGGACGAACAGACAAACCGTCGTCACTGTATTCCACGGATCATTTTATTCGATTCATCGATGATTTCCTGAATGTCATGGAAATCGAACAGTGCAGTCTTGTGGGACATTCACTCGGTGGCGGCATTGCACTCCAGTATATTCTCCGATTTCCCGAGAGAGTCGACAATCTGGTACTTGAGGACAGCGCCGGCCTTGGTCAGGACGCACCATTCTTCTTACGAATGCTTTCTCTGCCCTTCATCGGCGAACTACTCACGTCTCCGTCTCGCCTGGGGGTCTATTTCTTCTTCAGACAGGCCGTTTACAGGGCATCGGATGTAACAAAAGAATTCATCGATCATTACTATAATCTGCATTCTCTTCCCGGAGCTCATGCAAGTTTCTTAAAAATAATACGAAATATCACGACCATCCGTGGAGGTCGTCAGGAGCTGATTGAACCGGTGCTGACAAACCTCCACCGAATTGCACATCCCACACTGGTTGTCTGGGGAAAAAATGATCGCATATTGCCGGTGAAACACGCCGCTATAGCGAACAACGGAATCCCGAATTCAAGGGTTCATATTTTCGATCGCTGCGGACATATGCCGCACTTTGAGTATTCTTCGGAATTCAATAGATTGCTGATGGATTTCCTTGCAGACTGACAGATAACATATAACATCTTCATGAGTAACGAATATTAAAGCAGGGGGTAAACAAAGCATGGAAGGCATGGAACTTTTCTTTACACGAATGATCCGCGCGGCAAAACTCGATGTTAATCTCTATGAGGAAGTCGAAGCGGATAAAAGTACAATCTGGCAGGCAGCGGGAGTTGTTATTCTTTCCAGTCTAGCCGCAGGGATAGGGGCAATCACTGTGGCTGGTTCAAAGGGAATAGTAACCGGTACGGTTACTGCCCTTATCGGATGGTGCGTCTGGGCCTATATCGTCTACATCGTGGGAACAAAGGTTCTGCCAGAACCGCAAACCGAGTCCGATTATGGTGAACTGCTGAGAACGCTCGGCTTCGCAAGCACCCCCGGAATAATTCGGATACTGGGAATTATTCCCGGGTTTTTATGGCCCGTCACGCTTGCTGCTGCCGCCTGGATGATCGCCGCCATGGTCATTGCCGTCAGGCAGGCCCTCGACTATAAAAGTACCTTTCGCGCCGTCGGTGTTTGCATTATCGGATGGGCTGTCCAAGTCATTTTCTTAATGGTGATCTTCGCCATTTTCGGCACTCCCGGCCAGGGAATGTAAAAAGCCACGGAAAAGCATTACCCTGAGGCTGGTCAATAAAGGCCAGATGCAATGCTCCGGAAATACGGTGACATCAAGGAGGAGCAGGGATTCTAGAGTTTCAGCCACACGAGGGCAGACTTTGACCTCTTGAATCCTCCAATCTTTTTCAAACAACAGGCGAGTGCTTTTTCCCCTTGCCTACGTTAAAAATAAAAAAGGCAGAGTCGAGCACGACTCTGCCTTTTACCAACTATGAAGTCTGGTTTACTTTACTGCATCTTTCAAAGCCTTTCCCGGTACAAACTTGGGAACGTATTTACCTTCAATTGTAATCTC
>CAZCGI010000302.1:0-2042 GCA_964498145.1 uncultured Syntrophaceae bacterium | reverse complement strand
TTCCTGGCGCGACACGGGATCGACCCCATTGGTGGGCTCATCGAGAATAAGTATCCGCGGTTGATGAACAAGAACGCAGGCCAGTCCAAGTTTCTGTTTCATTCCACCGGAAAGATTACCTGCAATCCTGTCAACGAAAGGGAGCAGATTTGAAAAGCCGAGAAAACGCTCCCTCCTTATGTGTCTTTCGGCACCGAAAACATCAAAGATATCCATGAAAAAATCAATATTTTCTTGTACGGTCAGATCTTCATAAAGACCGAACCGCTGAGGCATATAGCCGATCCTCGTCTTTATCAGCCGTTTATCACGAATCACATCATATCCGTCAATCGTAATGACGCCCGATGTCGGTCTGATCATGGTGGCCATCATCCTCAGGAGGGTCGATTTGCCCGCCCCGTCGGAACCGACAAGTCCCATGACAGAACCCTCCGTTACCGTGAGAGATACATCATCCACCGCAGTGATTGAACCGAAATTCATTGAAACATTTCTTACGTCGATGAGAGTACGATCGTCCACCTTTCTCTCCGGATCAGATAACAGATCATCACTGCCGCAACCAGGCATCGGCGGGCATTCCCGGTTTGAGGGTCACGTCGGGATTCGGTATGGATATCTTTACCAGGTAAACAAGTTTTACCCGTTCCTTGTGGGTTTGTATTATCTTGGGTGTGAATTCCGCCTCGGGAGAGACAAATGCAACGGTTCCGGTATAGACTCGATCGGGAAAGGTGTCTATTTTCACGTCGACGTTCTGGCCTGATTTCACATTCCCGATCTCGGTCTCTCCGACAAAGATTTTCAGATCTACTATTGAAAGGTCCGACAGGGTTAAAACTTCTCGCCCCGTGGTTACGACCTCACCCAGTTCAACATTGCGACTGGTCACGATGCCGTCGAAGGGGGCTCTCAGCCGGGTGTATCCCAATTGGACCGCCGTGTAATCAACCGATGCCTGCGCTGCCGTGCACTGAGCCTGTGCAACCTCAATCTCTCTTTTGGCGACATCAATCTTTTTCAGGTTGCTCCTGGCCTGTTTCAAAACCGCCTCAGCTTCGGACCGCTGAGCCGCCGCCGTTTGGTACTTCAGCGTCACTGTCTCCCATTCCTGCTGGGATACAACGTTCTTCTGATAAAGACTGTCATAACGTTCCTTGTTATTCAGTGCCTCCTTCATGACTGCCTGCGCGCTGTCCATCCCTGCTTCAGCCCGCTTTACATCGGCTGGAAGTGTTTTAGCGTAGACCTCCAAGAGTGTTTTACTTCGTTGCAGGTTTTTCCGGGCCTGTTCGACGAGGGCTTCGGCTTCTTCGTGCCGTGCCAGGTAGGGCGATCGATCCAGTTCGGCCAGAAGCTTACCCTTTTTCACACTCTCACCTTCATCGGTATAAATGCCGCTCACCGTGCCGCTGACTTGAAAGGCAAGCTGGGACTGGGTTGCCTCAATTGTGCCGGAGTAATAATGAGCTTCAGCTTTGACCTTCCGCTGTCCCACATAGACGAATGTTCCGACTCCGAGGAAAAGGAGTACAAAAATGATAATGATTACTCGTTTTCTCAACCGTCAACCTCCTTCGTGAGCTACGACTTTATATCATTGGAACGATATCTATAACAAGGGATTCCTCCGTGAGTGTAAACGCAACTGTATCTTTCTTGATCTGCAATACACAATGCAGCATACGTATCATCACAATTCCCACCGGGGCAACTCAATTCTTTTTATAGGTTGCTTTAGAGATATCACTATGTTAAGTTCCCGATCAATACGTTTTTTCACGGGACAACCCTTTCCGCGCCATCCCCATTCAGACGATCAACAGATGGATGATAAACAACGGAAGCCGTTTATAAACATAACGAGACAATGACCAAAACAGGAGGCAATTTCATGATTTTCAATGAGGAATTCGAAACCCTGCCGCGCGAAGCACTGGAGGCATTACAACTGAAGCGATTGCAACAGGTGGCTCAACGGGTCTATCATACAGTCGGTTTTTATAAAAAGGCCTTTGACGAAGCGGGTGTTACTCCCG
>CAZCGI010000301.1:0-2056 GCA_964498145.1 uncultured Syntrophaceae bacterium | reverse complement strand
TGCAGTGCTTTGCGTCTGCCTGTCAGTTTACCGGCATTGTACATATCCACAAAAGAATCGACCAGCATTTCCGTATGGACACCGCAATCCTTGAGATCGGAATCGGCTATTTTTGCCCCGATCGCATTGGGCATGGCCCCGATTCCCAACTGGATGCATGAACCGTCAACCAGCTCTTCCATGATAATGTCGGCAACCTTGTTATCAACATCAGTTACGGGAATATCGGGAAGATTGAGAAGCGGCGCATTGTCCGTCTCGACGATGTAATCGATATCGGATATATGAATAACCTCACGCTCTCCTCCAAGACACCGGGGAATCGATTCATTTACTTCAGCAATAACGATTTTTGCCGCATCGCAGAAGAAAGGAGTAATCGAACATGAGGTTCCAAGATTGAAATACCCGTTTTTGTCCATAGGACCGACTTTGATCATTGCCACATCGCACAGCACATGGCCATTCATATACCACGACGGGATTTCATGATACGTTAACGGTGAATAAAAACACTGGTTGTTATCGTGAAGTTTCCGGCTCGCCCCGCTGAAATGAAGATCAACATAGGTAAAGGTCTCTCTGTTCGGATCCGCTTTCACAATCTGAGGTACCAGTGGCATGGTTGTCGTCCTCACCGTTACATCATGTAATTCATCCTTTCTCTTTGCAAGTGCTGCATCAAGAATGCAGGGGTTCATGACAAATTCGCCGTACTGGACATTATCCCCTGACTTGACCGCTTTTACCGCCTCTTCCGCCGTTACTAATTTATTCCTGTATTGCTGCATTATGGCGCTCATTAAAAAACCTCCTTCTCATCTCTCACCAAATTCATTTTCACACTCAATACTGCTCCATACAGGTCCCGTCCTCATATGAAGTCGTTACGCACGATGCAGTCTGCATAATCGATCAGCCTTTTTTCGTATAATCGAATACACCTTTGCCGGTCTTTCTACCGTATCGTCCCGCCCGTACTAACTGGACGAGTACCGGCGCCGGTCGATATTTGTCTCCCAGTTCCTTATGAAGCCCCTCAACAACATGAAGCAGTGTCTCCAGACCAACAAGATCGGATAACGCCAGCGGTCCAATGGGATGATTGCATCCAAGCACCATACCGATATCGATATCCTCCGGACTGGCAAGGTTCTCGCCAAGGGCAAAGAACGCCTCGTTCAGCATGGTGCAGAGAATTCTGTTCACCACGAAGGCGGGAGCTTCATTGACGACGATACAGGTCTTCCCGATTTTCTTGCCCCAGTCCAAGGCAACCTGAAGTGTTTCCTCCGAGGTTTCATAGGCTTTGATAACTTCCAGCAGTCTCATGACCGGCACCGGATTGAAAAAGTGAGTCCCGATAAATCTGTCAGGACGCTTGGTAATCGATGCCATTTCGGTCAAACTGAGCCCCGATGTATTGCTGAAAAAGAGAGTATGCGCCGGAGCGATCTCTTCCAACTCGGCGTATACTTTTTTCTTCACGTCCATAACTTCAATAACCACTTCAACCACAATATCAGCATCGCCCGCCGCTTCTTTCAGATCGAGGGTCGGTGTAATCCGCGCCAGGATCGCGTCCATTTCCTCCTGTGATTTTTTGCCTTTTTCGACATCTCTACCGAGATTCTTCTTAATGGTATTCATGCCGTTGTCGATGAAGCGCTGCTCGATATCGCGTAGTTTGACTTCATAGCCCGCCTGGGCACATACCTGTGCAATCCCGTTTCCCATCAGGCCTGCTCCTAATACGCAAATCTTCTTGACATCCATTTTCATGCTCCTTTTTTATTTCATATTAGGAAATGTTTAAGAAATGCTACGAATGGTGCCATGATCTCTCGATGCTCCATGCTTCATAGCTTATAGGAGGGGTGACTGGGACGACGCCGATCGGCCTGCGTCAATACGACACCATGTGACGTACCGCCCCTGCATCGCCCCCTCTTTCATTTACCGGAAATCATGATTGTCCGCTGCTCAGCCGCAAAGGGTTGGGACCGGGACGGACAATCCCGATCCCTTTGAAAGGAGTCGGTGTAACCTCCATATC
>CAZCGI010000300.1:0-2070 GCA_964498145.1 uncultured Syntrophaceae bacterium | reverse complement strand
AGCAAGACGAAACCGGGGGAACTGAATTTCATATCGTATAAAAACGACGAAGTAGATGTCTTACTGGAAAAGGGGCGATCTACCTTCGACACAGATGAGCGTAAACAATGCTATGACCGAATCCAGGAAATCCTCGCCGATGATCAGCCGTACACTTTCCTGTATGTCCCCGATGCACTCCCCATCATCAGCGCCCGATTCAGAGGAATCGAACCGGCACCCCTGGGAATCGGTTACAACTTCATCAAATGGTACGTGCCCAAAGAGGAGCAGCGGTATATGATGACGAGATGACCGGGACACCGGTTACAGGTTTCAAGGTTTCCGATAACCTTTTCAATCGCTGACTTTCAGATTATCCCGCAGGTAGTCACTGAAGATCTGGTAATCCATCGACAGCTCGATGGGGCTCCCCTGACGTTTGTCGATATCTTTCATGCTGTCAGGAAGTTCAGGCGTGATCCCGAGGAGTTCGATAATCTCGTCGGGAAATTTAGCGGGATGGGCCGTTTCCAGAGATACACACGGCTCGTAATCACCGGTTTCTTTAAGATACTTCTCAAGTCCCCGCCAACCCACCGCGCCGTGGGGTTCCAGAATGACGCCATATCGATCATAGGTTTCCTTAATACACGCTTTTGTCTCTTCATCGGAAATACTGACTGAATAGATATTTTTCCTCATCATCCCGACGCCGGGAACAACATGAACCGTACCGGTTCGGTCGACGGTCCCGCCGTACAATTCGAAGAACCGTGCCAGGTTGCTCGGATGTCCCACATTCATTGCATTGGAAAGGCAGGCACGCGATGGCGCAACCTTTGTATATACACCAGTTTCCAGAAACCGGGGGAATTCATCATTTTCGTTCGTCGGCATAACCAGTTTCTTTATTTGCAATCCCATGCGCCGGACGTACTCACAACCGAGGGCATTGCCGAAATTCCCCGACGGCACGGAAACAACAAGTTCTTCTCCCCTCTCGCAGAGTTGGGCGTACGCGTAAACATAATAGACCATCTGAGGAAGGATTCGTCCGAAATTGATCGAATTGGCCGACGTAAAATTGAGATATTCAAGGGACGAATCGGCAAAAGCCATTTTTACCAGATCCTGACAGTCATCGAATTTTCCGGCAACTGAAAGAGCCTGAACATTATCTCCGATCGTATCGAGCTGTTTCTTCTGTCTGCCGCTCACCTCATTCCGGGGATAAAGGATGTTCACATCGATTCCCTCAACACCCTTGAATGCCTCACCGACAGCGCTCCCTGTGTCTCCCGACGTGGCCACCAGAACATTAAGCCTCTTTCCCTTCCCTCTGAAATAACTCATCAGACGTGCCATCATCCGCGCAGCAAAGTCTTTAAACGAAGCCGTCGGCCCCTGATCGAGCCTCATGACATATTTACGATCGACCACCGGCTCAAGAGGAACGTCGAAATTATATGAGTCATAGACAATCGTTTCGAGGTCTTCCCGGGAAAGATCACCCTTCAAAAAAGCACCGGTAACGAGCATGGCCGCTTCAGGATACGGTTTTCCTTTTAATGCCAGGATATCGTCTATCGACAGTTCCGGTATCGTCTCGGGCACATAGAGCCCCTCATCGGGAGCCTGTCCCTGCAGAAGAGCATCCTTGAACGTAACATATTCTTTAAACGGAGTAATGCCAACCACGTGATCAAGGTTTCTGTTGGTGCTGTAATATCCTATTGTCTTAGTCATAATTGTTTCACTTTCATCCTGCTAATGTTCAGACGGAAAATCATGCTTCGTCTTTTTGACAAAGTCGAGAAACAGCGTATGGTGGCGCATTAAGCCAAATTGCTTTTTGTAAATCAAGTAAAAGTTCCGTTCAATCAGATGATTTTCAAAGGGTATTTCAAACAGGAGCCTGCTTTTCAGTTCCCGTTTTACCGCATGGACCGAAATAATAGATATCCCCAGACCGGTAATAATGGCTTCTTTCACCGCTTCCGAGCTACCCAACTCAGATATCACATGAAATTTAGCGAGGGGGATATTTGAAGATGACAGCAGATAATCTTCCAGTGTTGCCCGTGTCGC
>CAZCGI010000299.1:0-2078 GCA_964498145.1 uncultured Syntrophaceae bacterium | reverse complement strand
CGAGGTTTTTCAATCATTTTTACCCCTAAATGCCATGCCAATCGCGGATCTTGGGTGACACTAGTGCCTTTGCACTTTCAGTTCGATTAACAAGCGCAACTGGACATAAAAAATGCATCAACCTACAATATTCCTCTTGACTTATGTGCAGAATTGAATATGAGGAGGGTGCGAAAATGTTTCGTGAGAAACATCAAAAAGGGAGATATAGGAGGAGTAGTAATGTTGGTAGGTTTCGAAACAGAGTATCGCAAAAAAACAGTGAGTGCTGAAGAAGCAGTAAAAGTAGTAAAATCCAACGACTGGATTGAGTATGCATTCGGCTTGAATGCTCCGTTGGAGTTGGACAAAGCATTGGCCAAACGAAAAGATGAGCTCTACAACGTAAATATCCGTTGTGATCTCGGCGTCTGGCCGAAACACACAAGTGATTCCGATCCGACCGGTGAACACTTTTATTGGAACAGTTGGCATGTCAGCGGTCTTGACAGGAAATATTACGATAAAGGGTTGCTTTCATATATTCCCATGAAGTTCAATGAATTGCCGAGTATGACGCGGAATGATTGTGTCCCGCCGAGAATTTTTATGGCTCAGGTAACTCCCATGGATAAGCATGGTTATTTCAATTTCGGTGCCAGTGCCACGTCGTGCTGGGCTGCAATCGAAAAAGCGGAAATCGTTATTCTTGAAATAAATGAGAATATGCCGAGAGTTCTCGGGGGTAACCAGGAATCGCTTCATATATCCCGAGTCGATTATATCGTAGAAGGCAATAATCCGGCACTGCCGGTTTTGCCCCCTGCCGAACCGGAAGAGATTGAAAAGAAAATAGCAGCACACATTATTGAACGTCTCTATGACGGGTGCTGCCTGCAGCTTGGTATCGGCGGCGTTCCGAATGCCGTGGGAAGCATGGTGGCGGAATCAGATCTCCGGGATCTGGGCGTTCATTCCGAAATGTATGTTGATGCTTTCGTAAAGATGTCCGAGGCTGGAAAGATAACGGGAGCCCGTAAACAGTTCGATAAATACAAACAAGTTTTCTCATTTGCTTTCGGATCAAAAGATCTCTATGATTTCATCGACGATAATCCCGGCGTCGCCACATACTCCGTCGATTATGTCAACAATCCCTATGTTGTGGCACAGCTCGATGATTTTGTTTCGGTTAACGCCTGTATCGAAGTGGACGTATTCGGACAGGTATGTTCCGAGACAGTCGGGACCAGACATATCAGCGGAACGGGCGGACAGCTCGACTTTGTCGAAGGCGCCTATCGATCACAGGGCGGCCAGAGTTTTATCTGCATGACCTCAACCTTTGAAGGTAAAGATGGATTGAAATCAAGAATAAAACCGATCTTGACACCCGGATCGATCGTTACCGCACCGAGAACGGCCGTTCACATGATCGTTACCGAGTTCGGTATTGCCGAACTCAAAGGCAAGAGCACGTGGCAGAGGGCAGAAGCAATCATCGACATTGCTCACCCGCTGTTCCAGGATGAGTTAATCAAGGAAGCGGAAACCATGAAGATATGGAGACGTTCTAATAAAGTCGCCGCGTAATACATCCTTGGCATTGAGTATGAGAAAAACACCCCGCCTTTTAAGACGGGGTGTTTCTTTTTCGGTTTAGAAAAACACCGCCGTGCTATCGCCTTTAACAGAATATTATACTGAGAATTATCTATCCATCTGATTATGCTACTTATTATTAGATAAAACCCTGTTACAGAAACAAAAATTGGTTAATATGATTTGATGGATATCCTACAATATGGTAGACTCCACCGGTAAAAAAAATAGCATAAGGCATTACAAATGGACAAAGCTAAAACGATTACGAACAATGATGTAAATAGGGAATATAGGGAACTCTCTCTTCTCTATGAGGTAAGTCAGACGCTGGGACGGAGTATGGATCTCCGCGAAGTTGTCGGACCGGTACTGAATGCTCTGGCTGAAAGAATGGGCATGACTCGTGGTGCCCTTACGCTCGTTAATCGCAAGTCGGGCGAAATTTATATCGAAGCTGCGCATGGCCTTTCGGAGATACAGAGAAGAAAAGGGGT
>CAZCGI010000298.1:0-2081 GCA_964498145.1 uncultured Syntrophaceae bacterium | reverse complement strand
TATTTCCCTGCATCCGCTCCGGAACCGCCGGGAGGACATCCCGCTTCTGATAGAACATTTCATGAAGATCCATAACAATGACGCCACACCGGCACATATACCGGGGGATATTATGGATGCGCTGTACGAATACAATTGGCCCGGAAATGTGCGAGAGCTGCAAAACGTTCTGCATCGCTATGTTACCCTTAAAAAACTGGACTTTGCGTCGCCCCTCCCCCCCTCGACCACAGCAGAAAAAGACCAACCGCATATGGAAGACGATTGTAATGCCACCCTCTCCTCCGCCGTGGAAGGTTTCGAGAAGAAGCTTATTCTCAAAATATTGAAAGAAACAAAATGGCACAAAGCGAAGACAGCATCCGTTCTGGGAATATCCCGCAAAACTTTATTCCGTAAGATGAAGGCATATGCCTTGATCTAGCACCATTGTGGGTCATTTCTGTCCTTCCAATAGTATTTATAATATATTCATACCCTTATACCTTTTCCGATCGGCGTGACGGGTCATTTTTGTCCCTTTGGCAGATACCTCTTCTCGAAATACAAATATCACTATTCGTTATTCATATGACATTTCAGATGGTTATACACGATTCTGCCGCCGTGGCATGCCCGTTGCTCTAGGATCGTTCAGACAAACACGATGCAGTTATTCGAAAGATGAACCATGAATGTACTTATTGTAGAAGACGATACAGATCTCTCCGCCTTTATTACCGATGCAGTGATAAGTTGGGGCCATACGGCAGAAGAAGCCGATACCGGCAAAGAAGCCATTAATAAGATGTATCATCATTATTTTGATCTGATTTTACTCGACATATTTCTTCCCGACACAAAAGGGCATCTGCTGATACCCGAAATAAGAAAATTATGGCCACAGAGCAACATCATCAGCATGACCGGCTATAATTCGCGGGACCTAGAACGGGAAGTCAGAAAACAGGGGGTTCTGTACTATATGATAAAGCCGTTCGATATTGATCACCTTCGAAGCATCCTTGATCACATGAATTCAAAAGCAATACATTAATATATTAGTATAAGGAGGTATTTATACATGGGAAAGAAGAATAAGTCGCTTGGTTTCAAGCTTGTTACAGGAGGAATCATTGCAGTATTACTTCCTCTTATCGTCGTTGGATTATTTTCTATAATGAAGGCATCCAATGCCCTTGATACTATATCAAAAGAGAGGGCTGTCAATGTCGCTAAGGATGTTTCCGGAATGGCCGATCTCGTTATGCAGGAAGAAATGAAAATAATCACTCAACTTTCCGTTAATGACGCTATCGTCGAAGCGGCCACCAAAGTAGCCGATTACGGAACGGCCGCTGCTTCCCTGGAAATTAAGAAAGCAATTAATGAACTATCTAACACAATGCAAAAAATGGGAAGCGACTACGAGGATCTTTTGCTAGCCGGTACTGACGGTGTTATTTTTGCCGATGGGAAAGGAAGACTTAGCGGTGTCTCCGTTGCTGAGCGAGATTATATTCGAAGCGCAAAGGAAGGAAAGGCAAATATCGGCCAGGTGATTATCTCCAAAAAGACCGGCAATCCTATTGTACCAGTATGTGCCCCTGTTTATTCCAAGGATGGAAAGCTGGTCGGTGAAATTGCAACAATAATAAGCATTAATTTTTTATCAGAGAATATTACGAACATAAAACTCGGGACAACTGGGTATGTCTACATGGTTGATAAGGATGGCACAGTAATCGCCCATCCCGATAACAGTATAATTTTGAAACTGAATGCAAAAAACATCAAAGGGATGGAAATAGTTTCGGAAAAAATGCTTGCACACCAGACGGGCACTGCTTCCTATGTGTTCAAAGGTGTTGATAAGATGTCTGCTTTTGCACCGGTAAAATTGACGGGCTGGAGTGTTTGTGCCACCCAGGACGAAGCAGAGTTCCTCGCATCGGCACAATCAATTCGTAATTTTATCATGATCATCGGCGGCATTTTTCTGGCACTGACCGTTATCGCCGTCCTCCTCTTTTCCCGGAGCATCAGTCGTCCGATTACGGGTGCCGTTGCGATGCTGAACGAAGCGGCGGATCAGGTTGCCA
>CAZCGI010000297.1:0-2091 GCA_964498145.1 uncultured Syntrophaceae bacterium | reverse complement strand
GATTGATTCTATTGCACACTCAGGATCACCGAGCAGCATTAGTTTTTTCCGACTTCCTGAGACAACGACAATCCGATTTGTTATTGTTGTACGTAAGGCAAATCGCTAACATCACCGGAGAGCGGCACATGATACCGATATTTATCAACACGTCTGAACCGATGGTGAAGGTCAGAGTGGTAACGGTCAAGGATTATTCTTCCAGAACTCTTTCTCTTTTACAAAACCTCGGTGTCCTTCATGTAGAAGAGGCAACCGAATTAAGCCCCATTGATAAAGCAGCCATCGACAATCGCAGAAATGATGTGAGGAAGGCTCTCACTGTCTGTGAAGCCATTCTTGGTAATCTCAGCGGTGAGCGGACGATTCTGCTCCCCGAAATGGCAGACCGCCAGTCTATCGAAGAGATCAACAAGGACGTCCAAAAAATATACGCCGACATTTCCCACCTTATTCAAAAACAGGACCGCCTCCAGGAGGAGATAACCAATAAGAGTCTTCTCGATACCTACCTCAGGATTCTGCTCCGTGAGGTGAACGTACCGATGAAGGATCTCAACTATTCAGGACACTATCTGTCCACCGGGGTCATCGTCCTGAGCGACGAAACATATAAAACATTCAGCGAGCGCGTCCGTCACTACCTGCTCCAGGAAGTTGCCGTCTCCGAAGGAGGAGAAACGGTTCTTTATTTCATTGCCCGCTCCGACGATCGCCCGTCAATCGAGACGATGATCAGGGAAATGGGAATCACTCCGTTGAAACTCCCCGCAGAAGATCGCATGATCAGCGACTTTCTTCTTCAGAATGGAGAAACGCTTCAGCAAAAGAAAGAAGAGCTCGACGAGCTTAATCGGAAAATCCAGAAAGCAATTGAAGGGGATCTCGATCGAATTGTTTTCTATCGTGAAATTCTTTCCATGGAAGATGATCGTCTTTCCGTCCTCCAACAGGCGAGTGAAGCCAACTATGTCAATCTTATAGAAGGATTTGTGCCCGAATCAAACACCGACATGGTTGTTTCCGGCATGAAAGAACTCGTTAATTATATCTTCATAGAAACAAAAGCCCCCATCCCGACGGAGGAACCTCCCACAAAGCTGCGCAATCCTAGGGGAATCAAACCGTTCGAAGTCATCGTCAGTCTCTTCAGTCTGCCGCGATACGGCGACTGGGACCCAACGCCAAGCGTGGCTTACTTCTTTGCCTTTTTCTTCGGGCTCATGTTGAACGATCTGGTGTATGCCGCCGGTCTGCTTGTCCTCGCAAAATTTCTTCTTGATAAGCTCGTCGACGACCCGACTACAGAGGGCACTAAGTTATTCAGACGAGTCCTGTATATCAGCGGAAGTGTCGCGTTGGTAATGGGGATACTGTCCGGAACGTATCTCGGAGATTTTTTAAACATGTATTTCGGCGTTAATCTTCAAACGCTTGCACTGTCCGGGAAAATCCAGACCCAGCTTTCCGATCCCATTTCCTTTATCATTCTGTCACTCATCATCGGTCTGATCCATCTGAACATCGCCCATGTGCTGGGAATGGTCAAGGGAATCAAAGAAAACGACAAAGGTGTGGTTGTGAGCAAAATCGGTCTCTTTCTGGTACAGATTTTCGGTATCCCCTATATCTTTAAAGCCATGCTCAATATCACGCTGATACCGTTCAGTGAGGCAACATACGGGTTCTTTGCATATCCCCTTACACTCGGCGTGGTATTGATTGTCGCCGGCGCATTCATGCAGATGGGAGCTCTGGGATCGGTGTTCTGGATCTTCGATCTCACGGGCATCCTCGGAGATGTCATGTCATATTCGCGGCTGGCGGGAGTGGGCCTTGCAACGTTCTACCTTGCTTCGTCGTTCAATCTCCTGTCAAAGTGGGTGTCCACGACGGTTTCGTCGGTTTTACCTGGTTTCCTCGGTGCAGCACTTGCTCTCATCATCGGTGTAACCTTACTTGTTATGTTCCATGTATTTAACCTGCTTCTCAGCAGCCTTGCTGCTTTCATACATTCACTGAGATTGTGTTTTGTTGAGTTTTTGCTGAAGTTCTATGAAGGTGGTGGAAGGGCCTACGATCCGTTTCACC
>CAZCGI010000296.1:0-2104 GCA_964498145.1 uncultured Syntrophaceae bacterium | reverse complement strand
GCAAGGCGGGGCTGCGGGATGGATCGAATCCCAAGATTCCCGTTAAGAAGTATGACGTTGCCAAGGATCCCTTCTACGGCAATGGCGAACTTCTTCTGATGCCGGCGGCCAAGCCCGATTGGGCGCTCGTCTATGCTTCACAGGTCGGTGATGAAGGAACCGTCAGGGTCTTCTCTCAGACCTATGTTGACGCCGAATTAATCAAAGCGGCCGATAAGGTAATCGTGCTTGCTGAAGAAATCGTCCCGGACAGCTATCTCAGGCAGGAACCGGAGAAGAATTTGGCCCCCGGGTATGCCATTGATTACGTTGTCGAATGTCCCTGGGCTGCTCATCCAACGGGATCGCAGTTTTTCTATGATGTCGATGCAGACTTCATAAGAAGTTTTTATCAGGTTTCAAAAAGTAAGGCGGCATTTGATGAGTGGGCAAACGAATGGATATTTGGTGTTTCAAGCCATGAGGAATATCTCGAAAAACTCGGGATCAACCGGTTGCAGAATCTGCGCGCCAACTCGGTCTTGGGATATTCAACAACAGTAAAAAGGGGGACGAGATAAATGACAGGAAATAATAATTACGCCAAAGTCGGAGAATATAAACCGATCGATATGCTGGCATGCGCGTCTGCCAGAGAGGTTAAGGACGGCGACGTGGTTTTTGCAGGAACGGGTCTGCCCATGCTTGCTATCGCTCTTGCACAGCTCGAACAGGCTCCCAATGCCGTATGTATTTATGAGGCGGGCAGTATTGACGGAAGGCCGAAAGACCTCCCCACATCAGTTGGAGATTCCCGCTGTGCCTACCAGGCTTCCATGGCCGCCGGTCTGACCGAAGCATTCTATGGGCAGCTTCATTGCGGTTATGTCGATCTGGCATTCCTTGGTGGTGCTGAGATAGATATGTATGGAAACGTTAACACGACGGTTGTCGGCGATTATGCGGCGCCGAATAAGCGTTTTACCGGAAGCGGCGGAAATCCCGACATCAACTCGCTGGCACGGCGAACCGTTTTTATCATGCTTCAGGAAAAACGACGGTTCAAGGAAAACGTTGATTATATTACATCACCGGGGTGGAGAATAAAACGTTGGCCCAGTGGCGAATGGGCCCATAAGAAAGATGTATACGGAAGCTACTTCTTTGGTGGACCGACAGCCGTTATTACCAATATGGCAGTGTTTCGGTTTGATGAGAACGGTGTGATGTACCTTGATACAGTGCATCCGGGGCATACTGTCGAAGAAGTCAGGGATAATGTCGGCTTTGATCTGAATGTTTCGAAAGTAAGTGGTGAAACTTCACCACCCACCTACGGTCAGCTGGACCTTCTGTATAAAAAGGTTGATCCGGAAGGAATATTCCTGCCGTAAGTCGATGTGCCGGTATCTCAGGATACTGAGAAAGAGATTGACCATTCCGCTGTAAAAGGGATTCTTTATTCATGATTGGAGGAACAAACGATGATTCACAAAATGCTATGCAAACGACACAATCCGAACCGGGATGTGATCAGGAGTACCGGCGTCTGATCCCGGCTGTGGGCCTCATCGCTTAAAAACCGAGGAGCAGTCGATTGTCGTCCGAACGGGATTCATTCGAATTGACGACGTAGATTGCCGGTTTCCCTCTTACCGGACAGTTTGCTTCGCAGGTGCCGCAACCGATACAGCGTTCGAGGTCGATCTTCGGCTGCTTGACCACGATTTTCCCCCCGGAACGATTGATGATTGATCGCTCCTCAAGCCATATTGCCTTTTCCGGTGTGGGGCACACTTCTTCGCAGACGATGCATGGCGTTCCGTAAGCGTGAGGAAGGCATCGTCCCGTATCGATGACCGCCATTCCTATTTTTATTTCTTCTTTTTCTTTGAGCGTCAGCTTTCTGATTGCCCCGGTGGGACAGACCTGGCCGCAGAGGGTACATCGAAATTCGCAGTAGCCGATGGTGGGAACAAGCCGGGGGGTCCATAGTCCTTCAAGTCCCGCCTCGATCAGAGTCGGCTGGAGTCCATTTGTTATACACACTTTCATGCATTCTCCGCATCTAACGCATCTCTCGAGAAAATCCCGTTCTTTCAGTGCGCCCGGCGGTCTGATCAAT
>CAZCGI010000295.1:0-2134 GCA_964498145.1 uncultured Syntrophaceae bacterium | reverse complement strand
TTAAATTTTCCATGAACCGAATCGTATTTAAGGAGGTGACAAAGCGTTGTCGCCGCTGCCCGTGTGTTAATTGCAACGATCTCAACATCATCCCTGCCGAGGCTTGCTCTAACCAAATACCTGCCCACTCTACCAAAGCCATTGATCGCAACTTTTATACTCATGGTCGACCTCCAGTATTGTATTGTTTAATGTGATATTATTGAGTTATGATTACCCGAGCATCGTTTTGACGATGTTCGTGATCGAATTTCATGTCGGGACGCTTGGATATTAGCTATCCGAATGCTCCAAGTCAATATGTTTTTTGATGTAATTTGACAGGGTAATTGTGATACATTCTTTCTATGTATAAAAAAGTAATCATTGCTTGACAGGAGATCGATGTGTTTATAAAATTCACCATTTATATCTTAATCATGAAGTATAGCCGAAATGAATTATTCCATGCGACAGATCCTGGGGGGAATTGTAGTTATCTTCCTTGTTTTTTCGTTTTCTCACGAGGGAGGAGGTAGCGAAATGAAAAGTGGTATTCGAAAATCGGTCATTGCAGGGTCATGGTATCCGGGAAATCCGACCGTTTTGAAAGCCGAGGTGGAGGATTATCTGGGAAACGCACCGGGGGAATCCGTTGACGGATTGATCCTTGCCATTGTTTCTCCCCATGCAGGCTATGCATATTCCGGACAGGTCGCCGCCTATTCATATAAGCTTATTGCCGGAAAACCCTTTGATTCGGTTATTATCATTGGCCCGAGTCATCGGGCATATTTTCAGGGAGCATCTATATATAATGAAGGGGGATATGAAACTCCGCTGGGAATAGTAAAAGTGGATCAGGCGTTGGCTGATGCAATTATCAAACAGAGTGATCTTATCTCGACGACGTCGTCCGCCCATGCTCAGGAGCATTCCGTTGAAATTCAGCTACCCTTTTTGCAGGTGGTGCTCGGAGACTTTCAGTTTGTTCCCGTTGTCATGGGAACGCAGGACCGAAAAACCTGTGAGGCGTTGGCAGATGCTATTGTTGCCGCCACGAAAGATAAGAATGTTTTGGTTGTGGCGAGTTCCGATCTTTCTCACTTTCATGGATATGACCATGCAATGAACCTGGATGCCGTTGCGTTGAAGCGTATTGAAAAAATGGATTGGCAGGGATTGTTGGCTGATCTCGACAGTGGTTCCTGTGAAGCTTGTGGGGGCGGGCCGGTGGCCGCAACGATTATGATTGCTCAAAAACGGGGGGCTGACAGTGCAAAGATTTTAAAATATGCAAATTCGGGTGATGTGACGGGAGATCGGCGAGGGGTTGTGGGTTATGCCGCCGCGGTCTTTTATGCAAAACGTGATGCCGGTCGATCGAGCAAAGAGACAAATGTGGGAGTCGGACTGGGATTGAGTAGTAATGATAAACGGCAACTTCTTTCTATCGCCCGTAAAAGCATCGAGTCGCGGCTGACAGGAAAGGCATTGCCGGACTTATCAAGTGGTTCAAAAATTCTCCATGAAGAGCGGGGCGCTTTCGTGACGTTAAGAAAACATGGGGAATTGAGGGGATGTATCGGATCTTTCGAGTCACGAGGGGTTCTCTACAAAACAGTTGAGGAGATGGCCCGGTCGGCGGCCTTTCATGATCCCCGGTTTCCTGCGATGTCGACCGGTGAACTCAATGATGTAACCATTGAGATATCGGTTTTGACTCCGTTGCGAAAGATTAAAAGCATCGACGAAATCGAGGTGGGTAAGCACGGCATTTATATTATCAGAGGAATATATCGAGGTGTTCTGCTTCCACAGGTAGCAACCCAGTATAACTGGGATAAGAGCACGTTCTTGGAAGAAACATGTCACAAAGCAGGTTTGCCGGCCAATGCATGGAAGGATGGAGAAACTGAGATTTATGTTTTCTCTGCCGATATATTTACAGAATATGAAGATTAATTTTTTCTTGACCCGGTTGTAAAATTCTCTTGACAAAAAGTTAATTTTACGATTAAGGTGGCGAGTTAGCTTTTGAGGGATAACTGTTTTTTAACAAACAAATAATGCCAATACAAACGCTGGCGTAGCTCAACAGGTAGAGCAGCTGATTTGTAATCAGCAGGTTGCGGGTTCGAGTCCCATCGCCAGC
>CAZCGI010000294.1:0-2159 GCA_964498145.1 uncultured Syntrophaceae bacterium | reverse complement strand
GCCTGCGGGAACGAACCGGCCTGGAAATCCATGTACGAAAGACCAAGGCCCCCGGCCGTCGGGAAGTTCAGCCATCAATTCCTTACAAGCTGATTGCCACTTCCATTGATCATCCCGGAATCGTCCATCAGATCTGCAAGGTACTCTGCCGGAAGGGGATAAACATCGACGACATCTCGACCAATGTCGACTCCAATCCTGTTACAGGAACCAACGTATTCAGCATGAGCTGCTATTTTTACCTTCCGCCGACTGTCGGAATTTTCGAACTGAGGAAGGATCTCGACCAAGTCAGCGATCAGTACAATTTAGACATCAGGTTCGATGCGGTGATCCATAGGGTATAGTATTATGGAGAAGTTGAAAAAAAATCCTGTCGACTCCGGAATCAAGCCAATTGTAGAGATCGCAGCATCTGTCGGACTGTGTGAAGAAGATCTCGAACTTTACGGCCGCTATAAGGCCAAGGTTCGCCTTGAAGCAATCAGAAGCATCAACCGCAGGGACGATTCGTGTCTTATTCTCGTATCGGCAATGACTCCCACCCCTGCAGGCGAGGGGAAAACAACGGTTTCCATCGGGCTCACCCAGGCACTGAAACGGCTGGGCAAGTCATCGATTTGCGCACTCCGCGAACCATCCCTTGGCCCCGTCTTCGGCGTCAAAGGAGGAGCTACCGGCGGCGGACGCTCTCAGGTCCTGCCCCTGGAGGACATAAACCTCCATTTCACCAACGATTTTTCGGCTATTGAAAGCGCCCACAACCTATTGGCGGCAATTGTCGATAACTCAATCTTTCACGGAAATCCCCTGAATATAGATCCCCGCAAAATTACCTGGCGCCGGGTTGTGGACATCAACGATCGCTATCTCCGTGATATTGTCATCGGCCTTGGCGGCTCCACCAACGGAGTTCCCCGTGAAACTGGATTTGATATTGTCCCGTCAAGTGAAATTATGGCAATTCTCTGCCTTTCCCGCTCGTACAAGGAATTAAAAGATAAAATTCGCAGGATACTGGTAAGCTTCACCTATGACGACCAACCGGTCATTGCCGGCGATATGAAAGTCGAGGGCGCGGTAACTGCGCTCTTGAAGTATGCTCTTCTCCCCAATATCGTTCAGACAACTGAAGGCGTGCCGGCGGTCATCCACGGCGGTCCCTTTGCAAATATCGCCCAGGGAACAAACAGTGTCATCGGCACCGATCTTGCCCTCCGGCTTGCTGACTTTGTGGTTACCGAAGCAGGGTTCGGCTTTGATCTGGGAGCGGAAAAATATTTTGACATCGTGGCACGATACGGTGATCTGAATCCCCGCGTAGTCGTCCTGGTAGCAACAGTCCGTGCGTTAAAATTTCATGCCGGTATCGGACGTGATGAACTTGACGAACCCAACCCCCGTGCCGCCGTACTCGGTATCTCGAATTTGAGAAAACACTATGAAAACATAGGGAAATTCAACCTCCCCTGTATAATAGCCTTGAACCGTTTCCCCCAGGATACGGACGAAGAAATCGCCGCCGTCATCAATGCAGCAGAGTATGACGGCATGAACATCGCAGAAGCCGACGTATTTCGGCTGGGAGGCGAGGGTGGTCTGGAACTGGCGGAAAAGCTGGTTGAACTGACGAAGAACTCATCCGGCAGATTCCGTCCCCTCTATGAATGGAATCAGCCCGTGGAGGACAAAATCTTTAAGGTCGCCAGCGAGATTTATGGCGCCATATCCATCGACTATCAACCGCGGGCACGGCGCAATCTCGATCTCATAAAGAAGATCGGCTATGACAAGCTGCCAATCTGTATCGCAAAAACACAGCAGTCCCTGTCGGATAACCCGAACCTGCTTGGACGTCCTAAGGATTTCATCGTTACCGTACGGGAGGTCAAGATCGCGTCCGGGGCGGGATTTCTCATCCCGATAACCGGCGAGATCCTCAGAATGCCCGGCTTGGCGAAAAAACCCGCGGCCTTCAACATCGACATCGACGACAACGGAACCATCACCGGAATCACCTGAAACAGATAAGAGAAGTTTTGAAGTAATCGAAGATAAGAGCCCGTTCCTCGAAAAAGAAACGGGCTTTTTGTTTTGGATGCTGAATATAAAAGATGAGGGTATTCTCAATTTTTTACTGGCATAATACAAACACAGAC
>CAZCGI010000293.1:1318-2185 GCA_964498145.1 uncultured Syntrophaceae bacterium | reverse complement strand
ACAATAATAAAGAAGGTTTCTTCAACCGACTCAAAGAAGGATTATCCAAGACCCGCAAGGGGTTTGTTAAAAATGTAGATGAGATGATTTTCGGCGAGAAAATCGTATCAAGGAATCTGTTCGACGACTTGGAAGAATTACTTATTATGGCCGATCTCGGCCCTGCCTTTACGACGGAACTTGTCGAGGAAATGAAATACCGGGCAAAGAGGAATGAATTGGATCGTCCAGATTCGCTGAAACACATTCTCAAAGATCACATGAAGGAAATCCTCAAAGACAGTGAACTTCCCCTCGAAATACCGCGGGATGAGCTCTATACAATCATGGTACTCGGGGTCAACGGAACGGGAAAAACAACAACCATCGGGAAGATGGCGCACCAATTCAAACAGGCAGGACAGTCCGTTATTCTCGTTGCTGCGGACACCTTCAGGGCCGCCGCCATAGAACAGCTTGAGATCTGGAGCCAGCGCGTCAATGTACCGCTTATTAAGCAGAAAATGGGAGCCGATCCGTCCGCCGTCGTCTACGATGCGGTCCACGCCGCAAAAGCCCGAAAGTCCAACGTGGTTATCATCGATACCGCCGGCCGACTGCACACGCAGACCAACCTCATGGAAGAGCTGAAAAAAATAAAACGGATTATCGGACGTGAACACGAAGGAGCCCCGCATGAAACACTCCTCGTTCTGGATGCAACGACGGGCCAGAATGCCATTTCACAGGCAAAGATGTTCAACGAAGAAATCGGCATCACCGGTCTGGTTCTGACAAAGCTCGACGGAACGGCTAAAGGGGGCATCGTCGTCAGAATTGCAAAAGAAATGAACATGCCCATCCGATACATCGGCATCGGAGAAAAAA
>CAZCGI010000293.1:0-1308 GCA_964498145.1 uncultured Syntrophaceae bacterium | reverse complement strand
GCGAAGAATTCGTCGATGCACTGTTCGAATAAGTTCTACGGCAGGGAATATCTATGGGAAAGATATTTGTTATCGGAGACATCCACGGCTGTCTTGAAAAACTGAAAACCATGATGAACCGTCTCGATATCGACGACGAAAACGACACCCTTGTCTTTATCGGAGACTACATCGACCGGGGACCCGATCCCAAAGGCGTTGTCGATTTTATTCTTCAACTCAAAACGAGCCTGAAACACTTGGTCTGTCTCCTGGGCAATCATGAGCAGACATTTCTCAACTATTACCGTCACGGCAAGGACGCCGAACTCTTCTACCTCAATGGCGGTGAGACCACGATGGAATCATACGGCATGGTCGAAACGCCGGAAGGAAAAAAAATCAACGTTCCCGAGAGCCACCTGGAATTCTTCGATTCGCTGCTGCCCTACTACGAAACTGATGATTATATTTTCGTTCATGCGGGCATTAGACCGGGCGTACCAATGAACAAGCAGAATATCGAAGACCTCACCTGGATGCGGTACGAGTTCATCAGACATACTTATGACTTTGGTAAAATCGTCATATTCGGACACACTCCGATGCCCGAACCGATGATCGAGCACAACAAAATCGGCATCGACACCGGAGCGGCGTACGGTGGCGAACTCACCTGTCTCGTTCTTCCCGATACAGAAATTATTCAGGTGTAACCTATGAAAATACTTGAATGTGTTCCCAACTTCAGCGAGGGGAAAAATCCTGACACACTGGAAGAAATCGTCAGAACCCTTCGTAAAATCAACGGCGTCAGGATCCTTGACTACAGCATGGACCCCGACCATCACAGAAGCGTTGTCACCTTCATCGGAACACCGGAAGCAGTGGAACAAGGGGCGGCTGCTGCCTGTGATACCGCCATTCAACTCATTGATATGAGGAATCACGCCGGCATCCACCCACGGAACGGCGCCGTTGATGTCGTTCCCTTTATTCCGATTCAAAATCTCGACATGAAAGAGGCCGTCGCAGTGGCACATCGGTTCGGTAGATCTTTCGCAACGCGCAACGATGTTCCCGTTTATTTTTATGGCGAAGCGGCACTCGATCCGTCAAGGAAACGGCTCCCCTTCCTCAGAACAGGGGGCTACGAAATGCTTAAGAAAAAGATGAATGATCCCGAATGGCTCCCCGATGCTGGACCAACAGCATTCAATCCGAAAAGCGGTGCCACGGCAATCGGCGCACGGGATTTTCTCATTGCCTTCAATATCAATCTCGCAACAAGCAACAGTGCCATTGCCAAAGAAATCGAAGCAGAATTGC
>CAZCGI010000292.1:0-2192 GCA_964498145.1 uncultured Syntrophaceae bacterium | reverse complement strand
GTCAAAGTGTCAGTTCTTAATTACATATATTTCCGGCATAGACCGAAATTGTTCGTCACAATCAAGGCCATATCCGACGACGAAACCATCTTCCATGGTGAATCCCACATAATCTGCATCAATTTCTACTTCCCGTCTTGCTGTCTTGTCCACAAGTGCACATATCTTAAGCGATTTTGGTTTTCTTTCGTCGAGAATTCCTTTTAAGGAGGCAAGTGTGATACCGGTATCGATAATGTCCTCAACGATCAGAACATCTTTTCCCTCTATGGAACCTTCAATATCTTTCGTAATGGTAATTTTCCCCGAACTGACCGTTCCCGAACCGTAACTGGCCACTCGTATGAAATCAATATGATGAGGGATCGTCATGCATCGCACCAGATCAGCCAGAAAAATGAATGCCCCCTTTAAAACACCGACAAAAACAACATCCTTCCCCTCATACTCACGCGATAAAATATCGGCAAGTTCCTGCACACGTTGTCTGATTATCTCTTGCGAGTAAAGAACCCGCTTTTTCATATTATCCACTCCCGCCATGCCCCCCTTTCATGGATTATAATCTTAAACTTACCACAACTTACGGTATCTTCCAACGAAATCGGCAATACACTCAGCAATGATTGCTTCCGCCTGTTCAAGATCGTTTAACGTATCGAAGTGTGATGTCAGGCTCAGGAAGATCTTGTCGAATCGCGATCGCTCACAACCCAGCGCCTCATAATCGATATGATGTATCATATATTGTGAGCCGTCGAAATAATACTTGCCGAAGCGATTCGTCTCCGGTGATCGAAACCGCCATGACGTCTTCAATTCAAAAAAACGAAGGGCACTCTCTTTCAGTACACTGTTCTCAAATTTCCCAGCTGACGGCATTTCGCCGAGTTCTTCGCTGATCAGGCGAAAATATTCCTTCACCAGATCTATATCGGTAACACACAGTCCATAGAGGTACCAGTCGTCGATTATGGTGAGCAGAGCCTTCTTTTCTTCCTGTGAAATATAGTAATAGCTCGGGCAAAAATGACCGTCACAGAGCTCTTTGCCATAAAACGATACATCCCTAAAATCGTTACCGTCGTTCTGCAGCGGATGGAGAAGACATCCCACCGTTCGCTCCGTTACATCAAGGAAACCGATGTATTCGCAGCAATAGATAACCTCATAAATCTTTTCCTGCGGTTCCGATGTTTTTATCACGTGAGCAAATGCTTCCAGGTCATCGGGACCGGCAACCATTTCGTGAAACAATCGTGTTCTGCATCTGAGTCTATCGATCAGCGATTCACGAGAGCTGTCAGCGTAATTATACAGTCCGCAACAGGCCCCGCATGATTTATATGAATCGGGTTGACACAAATGAATAAAGTTTTCGTCTTTAACTAAAATCGATGTTACTCCCCATACATAGCATTATAGTGCGTTTCTTTATATCTTACAGTGAGGTAAAAAGGCAAGCCATAGATACTTTTTCGCAAGTATGGTATTGTCGGTCAATGACAACAGCGAAGGTGGGCATTACCGATGGGAATAGAAATAGAACGACGATTTCTTGTTATTGACGATTCCTGGAGGCACGGCGTCACCGGAACGAAATACCGGCAGGGATATCTCTACTTTCAGGACTATGGTGTTCTCCGTCTGCGAATCGCCGGAGATCAGGCGTTTCTGACTGTGAAAATGTTACAAGATAATCTGAGTGCCCTGGAGTATGAGTATGAAATACCCTTCCGTGATGCCAAGGAAATGATGACCAAGCTGTGCGACAGGCCTCCGGTAGAAAAAATACGCTACCGCATCCCGCATGAAAAAATGATCTGGGAGGTGGATGTATTTCTCGGCGATAATGAAGGGTTGATCATTGCTGAAGTTGAGCTTACACATACAGAGCAGGTGATAGCGCTCCCGCCCTGGGCGGGAAAAGAAATTACGGATGACAGGAAATATCTGAACGCCTCTCTCTATAAGAATCCTTACAAAAACTGGCACATCAATTAAATCCACGCTCCCGTGATCGATACGTATCCACCCGTAGTGAGAGACCGATGCAAATCAAGAAACGATAATCCGGAAGACTCCACGATTTTCGACCGTGAAGTCTTCCGGACATAAAGGAGGTGAGATGATGAACGCACCGATGGGCGTTCGTTTCATTTAGAACAGATCATATTTTATCATTATAAGGC
>CAZCGI010000291.1:0-2198 GCA_964498145.1 uncultured Syntrophaceae bacterium | reverse complement strand
AAGCGGCACAATTGTTTGAGGACTGTCCTTTCAATACATATAACGGACCGGAATCCCCGGAACTACTTATAATCACCAGCAGCGCATGCACCCTGTATGTCAAAGAAGCTGTAAATCTCTTAAATCTAGAGGATCGCGTGGGCATTCTGAAACTGGCCACAACGTGGCCGCTTCCACCGAATCTTATTAAAAAGAATCTCATGGGAACCGACAAAATCTTCGTCGTGGAAGAAGTACTCCCCACCCTTGAAGAAAATGTAAAAATCCTCGCTGCCGACATGGCTGCGGAGACCGGTGTCAAAACATTCTATGGCAAATATTCAGGGCACATTCCCTCTGTCGGCGAACTCAATCCCGACATCGTTCTGTCAGCACTTGCCAAGATTTTAAATATAAACTACCGATCGATAGAGCCATCCTTCGCACAAAGAGTGGAAAAACTGGAAGAAACCATGGCACCGGCCCGTGGAATGACGTTCTGCCCCGGCTGCCCTCACCGGGCTTCGTACTGGTCGATTCATAATGCCATTGCATTGGATGGACGGAACGGATTTGTCTGTGGTGATATCGGTTGTTATGTCATGGGAACCCTTCCCGGCGGTTACAGCACCGTTAAAACACTGTATTCCATGGGCTCGGGAAGCGGACTGGCCAGCGGCTTCGGCAAACTGAAACAGTTCGGCCTGGATCAACCGGTCCTTGCCGTCTGCGGTGATTCAACATTCTTTCACGCGGCAATGCCGGCGCTGACCAACGCCATCCACCACAAATCTCCCTTTACCCTGGTGCTCCTCGACAATCGCGGAACAGCAATGACAGGCTTTCAGCCCCATCCGGGATCATCAGTAAATGTCATGGGAGAAGATTCCCCTGCGCTTGACATCGAGGCTATCTGTCGGGCCATGGGGGCAAAAGTGGAAATTGCGGACCCCTTCGACCTTGAGGAAACACGGGAAACGCTGAACCACCTCATGGAATACAAAGAGGGCGCAAAAGTCCTTATACTTCGTCAGGCCTGTGCTTTGAGTCCGGAACGGCGTGGGAAGAAGAATTATGAGGTGACGATTGACGAATCGATCTGTCTCGGAGAAAATTGCGGCTGTAATCGCCTGTGTACACGCATATTCGGATGTCCCGGCATTACCTGGGACACAGAAAAAAATGTGAGCCGCATCGATACGATCATATGCGCCGGATGCGGCGTCTGTGCCGATATCTGCCCTGCCGGGGCCATACAGAAGAAGGAGGTCGCATAAATCATGAACAGCATGAGTCTCAATAAAGATCCTTACAGCATCATCATCACCGGCGTGGGAGGACAGGGCAATGTCATGGCGTCCCGTGTCCTCGGAAGCATGTTCGCAACGAAGGGATTTTCTGTAACAATCGGAGAAACATTCGGGGCATCCCAGCGGGGAGGTTCTGTCATGAGCCACCTGCGAATTTCCGAAACATCAAGCTGGAGCCCCCAGATTCCAAAGGGCGCAGCAGATATGATCGTGTCACTGGAACCGATTGAAGCAGTAAGGGTTCTTGCTGCATATGGAAATCCGGATGTCATCCTGTTGAGCAACACCCGCCCCATTTTTCCCGTGAATGTAATCAAGGGAGAGGCTGTATACCCCGCCATCAAAGATGTCAAGACAGCAGTCAAGGATATTATATCCGATGCGATTTTCATCGATGCCACGGAAGAAGCACTGAAAATGGAAAATCCGATCTTTGCCAACATTATCATGCTGGGAGCGGTCCTGGGCCTGAACATACTTCCCCTCGAGCGAGAGGATTTTCGCAAAGCAATAACGGCACGTGTCCCGCACGACAAAATAGAACTTAACATGGATGCGTTCGACATGGGAACCCGACTGGCTAAACAATAATGCGAAGAGTTCGTGAAAGCCGCAAAGACGCGCTAACTGATAATCTCATCCATTGATAACCGGAAAGTTCAAACGGTTTATATTAACATTGCGGGGTGAACCAACACCCCGCGGTTACACCAAACACCAGCACGATTCACCCGACACTTTTGGCAAAATGAAGTTTTTGTGGGACCATAATCCACAAACGGGCACCATTTCCACTGCTATAAAAAAAGAACTCAATACATACCGGGCAATCCGTACAATCCTTCCAAACATAAAACCTAAATTCCCGCGTTATTGTAACGAGGCGGGAAGGGTAACACCCAGTTTGGT
>CAZCGI010000290.1:0-2211 GCA_964498145.1 uncultured Syntrophaceae bacterium | reverse complement strand
GTTTTGGACATAGACATTTCTCCTTATCGGGGATCGTCGTTTGTCGTTTGAATATTTTCCCCCTTTTAACTGGAACCTGGAACCTGTTTTTTTCACCCTTGGCCTTTAGTCATTGTTATTAATATGTCTCCCATATATGGATAAAGAATGCATTTGTCATGAATACAACTCTAACAGGAAAGTTATTAATCATTACTATGTTACATGAAAAGCTGCGCTTCGCAGCAATCCGCTGAGTATGGGTCGAACAGAGTGTTTCGAGGAAGTATGCGAAGGGTATTGTTCATATGGGCACTGATGATGATTCGGGAGAGAACGATCACATTGTCCATTGCCATTAATTCTTTGCCGCTGAAAAACCGGGCTTCATCCACTTCCCGGCCGTCGGCCACCGGTTCTCCGTCTTTATACATCATGAGAAATACAACATATAAATCCGTTGTCGCCGCACCCCGGCATCGGCTCCGCACTGCAATCACATCCCGGGCTTCGGCAGTGATTCCCGTTTCTTCATGTATCTCCCGCTCCACTGCCGTATGGATCGCTTCACCGGCCTGAACCCGCCCCCCCGGCAGAATCCATGAGCCGCAATATTCTCCATAGGCATGTTTCACCAGCAGATAGGCATTATCTCGCAGGACGAGTCCACCGACGCCTATGAAATTATGATTTAACGTATTATTGTGTTCCATACTGTTACTATTGGAATATCATATGTTTCAGTTACCGGCAGAAAAGCTCAACCATGAAAATACTGAATCAGATAAACGGAAATCGTGATTGGAAATTCGGATGCCGGGACTTGGGGACCTGATCTCTTTTAACCCTGTTTGTCTTCAAGAAACTCGGGATATCTCTTCGACAGATAGTCAATCAGTGCATCCCTGGTACTTGAAAAAGCGATTTTCTCCCATGGAATCTCGCGAGGTGCAAAGAGCCGTACCTCCAATGCCTCATCGGCGGCTTTCAGTTCACCATCGACAACTGCCGCCTCATACACGATAATAACGGCGGCGACATCTGTGTATGAATATACACCTATCAGCGATGTTATTTCAACCGTAAGGTTTACCTCTTCCCGGGTTTCACGAATCGCTGCATCGGGAACCGATTCACCCACATCGACAAATCCGCCGGGCACTGCCCACATCCCGTAGCTGGGACCAATCCCTCTCTTGAGCATGACGATGCGCCCGTCAATTTCAATAATGGTCCCGGCGACAACTTTCGGATCGAGATAAAAGACGAATCCGCATCGTGAGCAGACCAGACGCTCCGGCTCTCCCGGTTTGATCGTTTTGCTCTCGAGATTGCCGCCGCAGAGGGGACAAAAACGGTATGAATCATGGCAAATCATGTGACATATATTCCATAAAAAATCGATAAAAAGCCGCAATCACGAGCGAATGTGTAATGATATTCTCCCGTATCAACCGGGGAATTTCCGCGACAGGATACAGCACCACTTCGATATCTTCCTTGTCATCCTGTTCCTGTTTCCCAACCATTACGGCATTCCGAACAAGATAGGTATAGCAGTCGTTGTTTTGTATGGCCGGGTTTGGGTGTACCTTCCCCAACAGAATCACCTCGTCCCCTTCATACCCTGTTTCTTCACGAAGCTCCCGTTTCGCCGCTTTTTCAGGCGTATCGCCGGGTTCAACAAGCCCACCGGGAATTTCCAGCGTCACGTTTTGAATACCATGGCGATACTGCCTGATCATGACAACATCATTCTGTTCCGTCAGAGGAATGACATTGACCCACGGCGGCGATTCAAGAACGTAGAAATGATGATCCCGACCGGTCCGTGGCGATCGAGCACGATCCGTTCTGATACCAAAAACCCGGTATGAAGAGTCACAATGAGATGCTGTTACTTTCCATGGTTTCGGCGGCATCCGTATCCCCCTGATTTTTTCTAAAAGCGTTAGGACAAAGAGACCGCTTCGTACCGCATGAACAACAAAAACGTCAACACCGGAAATCAGCAAAGCTGACCCGCATGTGCGAGTTCCAACGAGGTGCCCCCCTGCCTTGTTTTTTCACTCGCCACTTAACACTTATCACTTTTCCCACACCCTATACCCAACACGCTCCACCCTCTCGTCTCATTTGGGCTTTAACATTTCAAACACTTATAGTATGATCGTTCGTACGATGAAGGCTGGTGGCAATTAAATGCAGTCAAATATAACATTCCTTCCTCTT
>CAZCGI010000289.1:0-2212 GCA_964498145.1 uncultured Syntrophaceae bacterium | reverse complement strand
ACAGAGGGTGTTAGAGGATGAAGGAGGTGTTCCTTTATAAGAGAGTCGTCAATCGCTGCTAAAAATTGTCGGAAGAATTCGTTCTGTCCGAAACCGGTCCATGGAAACGGGTCTATATTGAAGGTATAGCCCGATTCGGAATGAAAAGAAGGGATATGTCCCTCTCGTAACAGCGCCGTCCGTTTCCCACTCAAAAGACTCGCTACCGCAGCAATAAGAGAACTGAGATCATTTCCAATGACGATAGTGTCGAACATATTCCTCGTGTATCTTATCTGAAGTTATAACCCGAATTCCTCGTTCGGTTAA
Organism: uncultured Syntrophaceae bacterium; assembly: GCA_964498145.1. Classification (GTDB taxonomy): domain Bacteria; phylum Desulfobacterota; class Syntrophia; order Syntrophales; family UBA6807; genus DSDU01. Next base: position 1,903 of record CAZCGI010000289.1, on the reverse strand, counting down.
ACGGGCCGATGTTACACCCATCCCAGTTACTAACGTCTTATTTCTTTTAATATAGTTGACACCGCAGGATGGGCTTTTTTCTTTCATGATAGCCGTGTCGATGTTCATCATTGTTGCTATCCTGATAACTTCGTCGGCTCCCTTCAAAAATTCTGCCGTAATGTCTTCACTTTTTGAATTAACCACAAACGCTCGACCCTTCAGAACATCAAATCCGTCACCATTCACAATCTCAGCTGGCATCCGTGGGGTCGGAAGTCCCCCGAGCTGTTCTGGACAGACCGGAATAAATGTGGTTTCATGTATCAAGGCAAGCAGGTTATCATTGCGAACGCTCTGTCCGTCATACCTGCATTTGATTCCCAATAGGCATGCACTGACAAGTATCATGTACGGATTTAGTATCTTGTTAGTGGAGGATTATGAATAGGCTTATCGTCTATTCTCACGTTATCTCGTATTCGAACCTTTCGATCGACTATTTCAAGTTTTCCCTCCGCATAGAATTGAATTGCCTGAGGGAATATCCTGTGTTCTTCTTTTAGAATTCTCTGCTGGAGTGTATCAGCAGTATCATCGTCATAAACAGGAACAACTGATTGTATGATGATCGGACCGGTATCTACACCGTCATCTGCGAAATGGACGGTGCATCCAGAAAATTTCACTCCATACTCAAATGCCCGTTCCTGGGCATGAATTCCCTGAAAAGAAGGTAAAAGGGCAGGGTGTATGTTCATGATACGATAATGAAATGTATTGATGAAGAGTGGCGTTAGTACTCTCATGAATCCGGCCATGACGACCAGTTCGATTGAATATGAATTGAGCACGTCGATTAATTTACGGTCGAAATCTTCTCTTGTTTCAAAGTTTCTGTGATCGATTAATTCCGTTTGGATATTATGTTGTCGTGCCCGCTCAAGGGCGTAAGCGTCAGGTACATTACTGATAACGACATTAATGACTGCATCGAGGTTGCCCGCTTCAATCTCATCGATGATCGATTGAAGGTTTGAACCGCTGCCTGAAACCAATACGCCGATAGCTACCTTTTTCTTCATGGGGTTCACTCAAAAATGACGGAAGGTTGATCCTTGTCTCGCTTGGCAACGGTACCGATAAGATACGCTTTTTCACCAAGTACTTCAAGCCGTTCAATGATCTCTTCGCTTTCCTTTTCAGGTACGACGATCATCATACCGATGCCCATATTGAAAACACGGACCATTTCCATATCGTCAATGTTTCCTCGTTCCTGGATAATCGTGAATATCGGTGGTATCTCCCAGCTGTGAAGTTTGATCACCGCCTGACACGGTTCCGGTATGATCCGGGGGATGTTGTCAATAAACCCGCCTCCGGTTATGTGTATGATCCCCTTGATGGTAAAGTTTTTTATGAGATTGAGAATGCTCTTGACATAGATTCGGGTGGGGCGGAGCAGCTCTTCCCCGATGGAATGATCAAGCCCCTCGACCATATCGTTCACCGAGAGCTTTTCAAGGTCAAATAAAACCTTCCGTGCGAGCGAGAAACCGTTGCTGTGTATGCCGTTGGAAGCCATCCCGATAATCTGATCGCCGACCCTGATCTCCGAACCGTCGATAACCTTATCCCGTTCAACGATACCGACGCAGAACCCTGCCAGGTCGTATTCGTTCTCATCATAAAATCCCGGCATCTCAGCGGTTTCACCCCCGATGAGCGCACACCCTGATTCAGTGCAGCCCTGTGCGATGCCTTCAATGATTTTAACGCTTTTATCTACATCAAGTTTTCCTGTCGCAATGTAATCGAGAAAAAAGAGGGGTTCCGCTCCCTGAACAATCAGGTCGATGGTATTCACGGCAACGAGATCGATACCGACCGTATCGTGTTTGTCCATAAGCAGGGCAATTTT
>CAZCGI010000288.1:0-2242 GCA_964498145.1 uncultured Syntrophaceae bacterium | reverse complement strand
CATCGTTTTACAGAGAGCAATGCCTCAGTTCGCACCGGGCGCGGCACGGACCGTAGTCATGACCGGTTTAAATCGTGCTGATTTCGAAACGGATGTCGTCATCATCTATGCAATGCCCTTTCAGATTGCACGCTGTATTCAAGGGGCTCAATGGGAAGACGGAAAACCCATCGTGTCGGAATTCTCCGGGAGGGCGAATTGTACCTACGAGATCATTACACCGATCCAAACCGGCAGTTGTCGGATTATTATCCCGGGAGGCGGCGAAAAGGCCTTCGCGGGAACTCAGGATTGTGAGATGAGTTTCGCCGTTCCGAAAAATAAATTTGAAAGTTTTGCCAAGGGGCTGGAAGCAACCCATAAAGCGGGAGCAAATCGTATTCCTACACCGCTTTTAAGCATTACAGCGGAACCGATGATGCCGCCACAATATGACAATCTTGCAAAATCTCTCGGAATCAAGGAGTAATGTCGTGATCGCCGAAGGGCCGGTCATTTTTTCAGAGTCCGGCGACGGCTCAGAATTTTCTCATGATGATTTACTGAGACCCGTCGCCGTGCGGTTCAGAGTTTGACGGCTCCACAGATAGGCCGCTACAGCGAGAAGGGCCATCACACCGAACCCTCCGATGAACGACCCGAATGCATCCTTCATAAACCCGAACATTATCGTAAAAATAACAGCCCCCAGGTTGGCAAGAAAATTGATAAATCCAAAGAGGGTTGCATAGTAATCTGACGACGTAACCCGTGAAGCAAGGTGAAAGAGCGCTCCGAAATTTATGGAGGCAAACCATGCCGCCAGGACTGCCATGATAAGAAAGAACACTGATGATTGAACAAATAATATTACGAAATAAATGACTGCCAGGAATATAATAGAGCTGTTGACGACCATTAGCGGTGCCCATCGCAACAGGACAAATCCTCCCGATAATCTCCCGATTCCGCTTATTAACATTATCAGTGCGCCGCCCCATGCGAACTGAAGCGCAGATGTTTCGGCCGATACTTCGGCCAATAGAGAGGGGACCCAATTGCCTAACGTCAAAATTGATCCGAAGGAAAGGGCGTGGAAAAACCCGAGACTCCATCCCTCACGCATGCGAACAACGGTTTGCAGATGCAATGAAACGGAAATAGTTGAATGATGCGGAGCTAATCTGAGCATACCCACCATGAACAGAAGGGGAAGGCAGGAGACAAGGGGCATTCCATAGACGGACTGCCAGCCCAGTGACAGGACCCGGGGAATACAAACATAAGCAGCAATACTGCCGATTGAGAAAAATCCGCCGAAAAAAGCCTGATAGGTACCCACTCTGTTTTCCGGAACAGACAGAGCAATGAGTTTCATCGTAGCAGCAACACTCAATCCAGTGCCGATACCGGCTATGATTCGGCCAATCATTGCGAATAGAAGATCAGTTATAATTATCGGCAGCACATGGCCGATAATCACACATACCAGGCACACAATAAGAGTGAATCTGATTCCCAGGCGATCTGTCATTAATCCGGCCGGCACCTGCATCAGCGCATGAGACCAGATCAGCGCACTGATCAACAGCGAAATGTGATAATAGGACACGCCATAAAATGTCATTAAGGTCTCAAGGGCCGGCGGTATGGTCATGAAAATTATGCCGAGATTCAGCCCCATCAGAATGGAAAAGAATACGTTACGATTCACTATCACACCCTTTCAGACATTTCATACGACCTCAGGCTCATGCATACGATGCAGATTGAGGATATCCCATCACTGATGTATAATGCGATAATGTTCTCTCTCACTTAGAATGCATTATACTCTCCAATTGCGGACTTTCGGGAGCTTTACATTCGGACATCCCATGTCGCCAGGACAGGTATTTGAATCATCATAACGTAGAGTTTCCCTCAATGGCCCCGAAACAGTCTCCGCCATATGCAACACATCCCCGGGGCATCAAAAAGAACCGGTCACACTAATCGTATTACCCACAAAACTCGAAACGTTGATAAAAAAAGGCATCTCTTCTTTCGTGAAGAGATGCCTTCCATGTTCATGTGGTTTTACTTTATACCCTCATGACGTTTTTAGCGGCATACCCACGCTCATTTTCCTCTACTTCAAATGCGACTTTCTCTCCCTCCGTAAGAGTCCGAAACCCCGACATGTTGATTGATGAATAATGAACGAATAAGTCTGCACCATCGTTGCGTTGAATAAACCCATACCCCTTTTTGTCGTTAAACC
>CAZCGI010000287.1:0-2284 GCA_964498145.1 uncultured Syntrophaceae bacterium | reverse complement strand
TGAAACGATCATTTTAAAACCAATGCCGGGTTTTTTGATTGACGAATGAATCGAGTATGGTGAAAATGCTTTTGTCTCCCATCATAGATAACAAGGGGGATACAATGAAAAAGATAATCAGCATACTGGCGATAATATTTCTGCTTATAGTCGCATTACCGGCACTGGCGGAAGAAAATGTCGGGAGATACCAGGCAGTGAAAATAGGCACCGCCACCGACGCATATGGTGTTTTTATCATCGACACGAAGGATGGACATATCTGGATCTGGGCCGAAGGAAAGGCTCCCGACGGACGCTTCATTACCAAACTCAGGTACGGTGGAAAGTTAAGCCCAAGCGAAAAGGACGATATCAGGGAAGTAAAGGGCTGGAGATAGCAATTATCGCCGCATCTCATCAGCGTGACCTCCGATCGTCCGTTGACCGGTTCAATTTTCAAGAGGTTGTTGCTCAAATTAATTTTCGTTTGGGCAACAGTCTCTCAACTATCACTTGTAATGCCGAAGGACACATCACCTAAAGCGGTTCATGATCATTAACACACATTCTCCAATATTATAATTGCACCAAAAACAGAAAAATAGTAGTTTCTGTCATGAAATTCTTGCTTAATTATGATAAAGTTATTGACAGAAATATCTAACGAAAAACAAGAGTACACTCTCGCCGCACATTTAAAGCCACATACATCCGCTGCACCGTCCATCCGTATTGAGCACTATTCAATCACTTGAATCCATAATCAGTCATTCTCTCCACTGCTTCCTCAGCAGTCAGCCAATCGATGGAGCACACATATTCGTTATCTTCACTTCCGACAACACACCGGGGAGTTCTCGCTATTCCTCCCATCTCTCTGTTATCCGGAAATATCCGTTGTCACTGCGAATGGAAGCTGTTCAGAAAGCGTTCATCGTTCGTATACAATCTTTTAACGGATCTCCACGGGAAAGGAGGTGACCAACAGGGCTGTGGCGCTTTGTTGCAGCGAGTGAAGATCAAATAAATTGAAGCTCCCCGCAATACGTTCCGGGGAATCTCCAATTGCCAAGGAAAGTGTTTTTTTATTCGCTCGCTAACCCTGCCTCAAGCAGCAGGGAATGCGCTGTCGTTCAATTCAATGCCCGAAAAAAAACAAGGAGGTGTATCATGCATAAAAGTGTCTATAAAGTTATTGAATTAGTCGGAACAAGCAAAGATTCATGGGAGGAAGCAGCCAGGTTTGCCGTTGAAACAGCAGGTAAAAGCTTGACTGATCTGAGGGTTGTGGAAGTTACCAAGCTGGACATGCACATCGAGAATGGAGAGGTCGTAGCATATCGCGCCCGGATAAATGTTTCCTTCAAATACACGTCGGAGGAAGCGATGGATGTAACTGACAAACCCAGGACTATCTAATCGGGACAACTGCCAGGTTACTCATTCTGATAGAACAGTTCTTTACTCTGCGGACATGTTATAACTGCCGTACATCGATGCAAGACCTTGCGGGACAGAGTCACGACCGGCTCTGTCCCGCATTTATCAGGTACCAGAAGATTTCTTTCCTGATCGTCAACAGCCCGTAAACATTTTTTTGTCATTCTTCCATTGACCTAAAGTATTATTTCTTATATGTCGCTGAACGGAAAAAGAAGTTCTTGTCAGAATTGTACCCTTCACTAAGAGAAACTTTTCTCAAATTGATAAACTTCCTGCACTCAAAAGAATTTCTTATATTAGATGCTGATTATGAACAGTTATGAGCATTTACTGTGGAGCGTATTGTTATGACAGATTCAAAACCGGAAATTTTCGATTCCTTGGATGTAACAAAAGAGAGACCGGAAATCCTGGAGGTTCGAAACAGGATTCTTGCGGCATTGAAATGGCCTGTATTGACACTGGGTCTCCTCGCCGCAATTCTGGGGGCCATTCAGACCTACCAGCAGGACAGATTCTTGTTTACCATAACGTATCTGGCCATTTATGGTATAGTTCTCACCGCCTTCGTTGTAGACCGTCGTATCTCCTTTTCCGTTCGGACCCGGATTCTTGTTGCAGGGCTCTATCTATTCGCTGTCACAGTCCTCATGCGGATCGGCCTTAGCGGAATCGGTCTCGAAATCATGATTCTGGCCTGTCTGCGCTCGGCTGTTTTCTGGGGTGTCAGAACCGCTCTCACCATCATCGGGATCAGTACAGTGGTGATCGCCTGTGTAGCTGCGGGTCTGATTTTAGGGATTCTGCCCGTTAACTCTGAACATATGGTGAATTCAACATCCCCACTGGCCTGGGCGAC
>CAZCGI010000286.1:0-2289 GCA_964498145.1 uncultured Syntrophaceae bacterium | reverse complement strand
TAATTTATCAGCAGAGAGACCGCTTTCTTTTATCACCTTTCTCTCTTGATCTTTGCCCTGTTTCATCCGGGAAAACATCGTTTCAAAGGACTTAAGATTAATTCCGGTTTGCTCTTTGCATTTCAGGAGATCCCGCTCAGCTTTCATTATCTCCGTGCGAGCAACCTTGAGCTTGAGCACCAGTCTGTTAATATATTTTTTGCTGAATCTGACTTCTTTGCAGATTTTGACAATATTTTTCGCATTTCTTTCAAATAAAACATGTGTTTTCTTTATCTCTGTTTCATCACAATCTGATTCCTTCAATCGCTGTTTCAAGGCTTCATTCTTACGGTCAAGTCTCACCACCTTATCGATGAGTTCCTGGACCCGTTCCCGGTGCATATCTTCTTCAACGAAACCTTCCTCATCTTCGATATTATCAACAATATTTTTTACTCGAATTTCTCCCTCTTTCAGCTTCCTCCCGGTATCAACGACATCCTTAATTACAAAGTCCTGCCTGAAGAGGGCGTTCATTACTTCTCGCTCGCCTTCTTCAATTTTTTTCGCTATTTCCACTTCTCCTTCGCGACTCAATAACGACACAAGTCCCATTTCACGGAGATACATCTTTACCGGATCGCCCGTTTTTCCCAGAACGGGAATGAGAGACGGAAGAGCGTCTCCCATTTCCTTCATATCATCGGAATCATCGACATCCTTTTTCCCCGTTTGCTTATTGCCTTTTTCGGCATCAATGATATCGATGTTCTTTTCTCCAAACATAATTATTATATTGTCTAAGTCATCGGATGATATAATATCGGTCGGGAGCATATCATTCACATCATCATAGGTAAGAAACCCTTTTTCTTCACCAAGCGATATTAATTTTTTCACCTCATCCGAATGCAGTATTTTCTTCATTACCAATTCTCCTTGGAATTAAATTGATGCTTTCAGGTCATTTATAACCATTCAGCCGGCGTTGCGGTTTGAAGCTCTTACGGCCGCAGGTTTTTCTCCTCTTCGAGCAATTGACCCTTCTCCATAACCAGTTTGTTCAATAAGCTTGTATCACCCATCTGCTGTGCCCGCAGCAGTTTTCGTTGTAGGATTTCCCTCCTGTTTTTATACCATCTATGCCTGATTTTTTTCACGGTATCTCTAAAAACCTGATCGACAACGGCTTGATCTCCCGGTTTTTCCGTCATATTCATTCTCAAAAGCCGGTCCCTCATAGCGACATCAGGTAAATCATTTATGATATCAGAAATCTGCTTCTTAGCTCCTTTGGTAAACGAATCAATGAGAAATTCACCCACATCCTTCAATTCCTTGCTCAAGAAACACTCCATCACGTTTTCATCCATGACAACTTGAATCTTATCGGGATCGTCCATGATCATGACGATAAGACTCGCTTCAACCATATCCAACTTCACGCCACTCATTTTTTTCGAAGGCTTCTTTTCTTGATTATGAGAGGTCTGTGTTGCTATCTTTCTCACTTCTGTTTTCAAGACCGCCTGGTCTATGCCGAGCTTCTCCGAAACCATTTTAACGAAGAGATTCCGCTGAATGGGATCCTTGATCTTTCCGATAAATCCGATCGCCTCCTTTGACGATTCAATCTTTTCGGCAAGTGTACCTCCTCCCTTTATCATGTTTTCTACATAGTAATCGACCATTGACGGTGCCGATTGAACGGCATTATCAAAAGCATTCCTCCCATATTTCCTGACATAGGTATCAGGATCGTTCCCTTCGGGCAGCACAACGACACGCGCAGTCATTTCTTCCTCAAGAGACAACGCCACCCCTCGTTCGACAGCACTTCTCCCAGCCTCATCAGGATCAAAGACAATAGCTATATTTTTTGTCAGCCTTCGTAACAACCCAACATGTTCCATTGTAAGAGCTGTTCCAAGTGTTGCAACAACGTTGGTAATCCCCGCAGACCAGAGTGAAAGAAAATCAAAATAGCCTTCGACAATAATCGCTTCGTCCTTTTTCTGAATTTCACTCTTGGAGTGATATAGACCATAAAGTATCTTCCTCTTCACATATACCGGCGATTCGGGAGAGTTCATATATTTCGGCTCTCCTTTTCCGATGATCCGGCCGCCGAATCCGACTACGTTGCCACTTATGTCCTCTATGGGGAAGATGATTCGTCCGCGGAACCTGTCATACAACTGTCCCTTCTTATTTGATATAATGAGACCGGCCTTCTCGACAGACTCGAGAGGGATTTTTTTACCGGTTAAACAATTCTTGAGAAAATTCCATCGGTCATAAGTATAT
>CAZCGI010000285.1:0-2289 GCA_964498145.1 uncultured Syntrophaceae bacterium | reverse complement strand
AAGAAAATCAACGAATCTTACCAATTCTTTAGTGTGTTCTCACTCGTTCCGTATTCCCCTGTATGAATAATCAGGACATATTCCTTCCCTGATCGACTTGCGTGCCGTTGCACCCCCTTGCCTGAGATACTTTTTATCCGAAACCGTAACTTTTTCATTCGTGGAAACGAAAGGTCTGCTTGTTGAAGCCTGGCACTGACCTGCTAATACATTTGTTATGGGTCATGGGTATTGTCAATTGACCGTTGTCCCGGATCCCCGGTTGCAGCCACTATGGCATAAGAGAGCGACCGAATGTAACATGAAATGTAATTGTGCGATGAAACACGTCAGCCATAAGAAAGGAGGTTAGAGCAATGATGGAGAAAGTGTTATATCCAACCGATTTTTCGGACGTGGCAATGAAAGCGTTTCAATTTGTGAAACAATTGAAAGAGTGCGGTGTCAAGGAAGTTGTGATTCTCCATGTCATCGATCAGAGGAGTATCGATGCCCTGGCCATTTATACCGATCAGGACTTTCTGAGAATAGAGAAGGAATGGGAAGAGAATGTCATGGAGCAGATCCGCCCCATGGAAGACGAGTTGAAGGAACTGGGATTTGCAGTCAAAGTTCGGCTCGAAAAAGGTGTTCCTTTTACCGACATATTGAAGGTCGAAGAGGAGGAAGATGTTTCAGTTATTGTTATCGGATCTCACGGGAAGAGCAACGTCAAAGAGATGCTGCTTGGATCGGTTTCTGAAAAAGTTGTAAGGAAAGCTCGCAAACCTGTTCTAGTTGTCAAGCGATGAGAGACGGTTCGTTAATTCGAAACGACGCGTGGTTGCATGATGAAACCCAGCATCGGTTGACCCCGGAATATGTTCCGGGGTCCTTTTATACACGGACTGAGAAAGGCTTTGTTGCCAGTCGCCGGAAGTAAACAATAGATATGGATTTTGAAAAATGAAGGAGGAGGCGCCATGAAAGCATTCGTCGGTAAACTTATCGATACGACGCGACACCATTCCGATCAGATTTCCCGAGAATGGGCCAAGGCTGTCAGAGCAAATCCGAGAACGCCGTCATATCATTCACTGCCGGAAGAGACCTGTATTCGTCATGCCATGGGTTTTTATAAGAATCTCAGACAGATGCTTTTCAGTGAAAAACCGTACAACGAAGTGAGAGATTATTTTACGACCTATGCCAGGGAACGATACAAAGAAGAGATACCCCTTCATGAGGCTGTCTATGCCCTTATAATGATGCGGAGGCATTTATGGCTTTATGCGGATTTTCAGGGACCGTTTCTTTCCGGTCTCAATAAGGATCAGGCGGTAGGGGCGATCAATACGACGATACGGCTGTTTGACCACGGCATCTACCTGATCATTAAAACATATGGACAATTGAGGAGCTGAGCCGTTTTGCATTACACTGCGTTTTCAGGGAGACGGCTGATTCAGCCGTGGTGCATTATTTTGTGCAATGCATCGTGAAGCGTCTGCCTGTCAGTTCTGATACGTTGACGGGACGGTGCCGGTGACGTTATCCAGTCACGAAGCGAAATCACGTCTGTCATGTGCCGATCTTCAATAATGGACGTAATTCTCAGTCGCCGCGGGCCCGCCGTGATAATAAGCGCTCCCGTGAGGGGCGACAATCGGACGGCCGTCAGCTCATTCGCCGGAATAAAGAGTTTTTCTATCGCTGATGTCACGGTAAAGCCCTTGGGACAAACGTCGATATAGTATCCCTCATGACTTCTGATGTACATAAGGTACAACAGTCCAAGCACCGTCGGAATGGATAAAACCAACACAAGCCCTCCGTATTGGATGAGAAGATTCAAAAAGAAGACGATGGCCTCAACAATCGTTTTAAAGAGCGTTGGAGCTTGAATGACTTTTGACTGGTAAATGGCGATAATCCAGGATGCCAGATCGGTTTTCACAAAGAGTACGAAGACTAAGATGACCTGTACTATAATGATGACCTCAAGTTTCGTCCGGGCCCACCGGCGATGGGAGAAGTAAAATCGCCGTCCTTGGGGAGGATCCGTCCATCGGGGACCCCGCAGGGCCGAAACCATCTGGTAATGAAAGGCTTCGAACAGGGAGTACATGACGGGGACGACAATCAGTGTCAGGAGCGTTGCGAAGGCGATACCGAAAATGATGACGACTCCCAATCCTTCCCACAGCTCATCCGTTATTGTCAGTGTTATCAGACCTCCGAACGTGGTGAACGTGGACGAGAGAACAGGGTTGAGACGGTCACGCCCGGCGGTGACGATGGTCCCGTGCA
>CAZCGI010000284.1:0-2294 GCA_964498145.1 uncultured Syntrophaceae bacterium | reverse complement strand
ACGGCTTCGGCGATATCGTTGACCGTCTGAATGTGGGGCAGTATGTTGAAATCGGCATGCAGATGGTATCGAAGAAACGACGGGAGCATGTGGATAGCCTTGTCAGAGAGGAGCGGATTCGTATGGCCCTTGAAGATCTGGGGCCGACATTCGTCAAGTTGGGGCAGATTTTGTCAACGCGGCCCGATCTGGTTCCCGTCAGTTTGATTCATGAGTTATCAAAGCTTCAGGATGAAGTGCCGCCCTTTTCCCCCTCGCAGGCTCAGTCGATTATAGAATCGGAACTTTCCATGGCGGTAACCGATGTATTTGAGCGGTTTGAAACCATACCGTATGCAGCGGCCTCGATCGGACAGGTTCACCGGGCACGGCTCAAGACCGGGGAAGAGGTTATCGTTAAGGTTCAGAGGCCCGATATTAAGCAAATGATAGAAGTAGATCTGGAGATCCTCCTTCACCTGGCAACCCTGGTGGAACGGCACATCGAAGACTGGGAAATCTATCGTCCTACCCGGATCGTTGAAGAGTTTGCCCGGGTCATTGAAAAAGAAATCGATTATACGGTGGAAGCTTCGTATGCCGAGCGATTTGCCCGGCAGTTTATTGGTAATCAAATGATTTATGTTCCCCGCATATTCAGAGAATTTTCGACGCAGCGCATTCTCACCATGGAATATGTGACGGGGATAAAAGCATCCGATATCGGTCGTTTGGATGCAGAGGGATATGACAGGAAGATAATTGCCGACAGAGGCGCCGATCTTCTGCTGCAGCAGGTTTTTACGTATGGATTTTTCCATGCCGATCCCCATCCCGGGAATGTCTTCATCCTGCCCGATAATATCATCTGTTATCTCGATTTCGGCATGATGGGTTCGGTTGACCGTCAGTCGAGGGAAGATATTGCAGATATGGTCTATGCCCTGGTCGGAAGGAATGAATCCGGAGTTGTCGATGCGCTCTTGAAAATTGTTGAGTGGGAGGAAGAACCGGACCGGCGGGCGCTCGAAGCGGATATGTCGAATTTCATGGAATTGTATCTCTACAAGTCCCTGAAGGACATTCGGGTCGAAGCGGTACTTCAACAGTTGCTCGATCTGATAACGCGCTATCGACTTATCCTGCCTTTTGACCGGTTTCTCATGATGAAGGCTCTGTCAACAATGGAGGGCCTCGGTCTCATGCTCGATCCTGATTTCGATATGACGGAGAAAGCGGCGCCGTTCATCAGGCGTTTGAAGATGGCTCGCCTCAGTCCCCGGCGCATGCTGACCGAATTTCTCGAAACCGGCGGCGAACTCGTTCAGTTGCTCCGCATAATACCCGGCGAACTAAGGGATATTCTGAAACAGATCAAGCAAGGAAAAGTGAGAGTTGGCTTCGAACACCGGGGGCTTGAGCGATTTATCTTTGAAATGGATCGGTCGTCAAACCGAATTGCCTTTGCCCTTATCGTTTCTTCCCTCATTATCGGATCATCGCTGATCATCAATACGGATATCGGTCCATTCCTTTTCGGATTCCCCATCCTCGGACTGCTCGGTTTTACAATGGCGGGAATTCTCGGTCTCTGGCTGCTCATTGCGATTATTCGCTCGGGGAGAATCTGACATCGTTACCGATGCTTCATGATCCACGATTTTTGTATCACGTTTTTTCAATAAAAGCATACGCACTGTGGTTGTGTATGCTTTCGATATTCTCTGCTTCGACGCTGTACCAGGGAAAGTTGTCATGACTGTTGAGCTTTTCCGCCACGGCCCTTACCACGTCTTCAACGAACATCGGTTTTTCAAATGCCTTTTCGGTAACATATTTTTCATCCGGTCTTTTAAGAAGCGAGTAGACTTCCCCGCTTCCTGATTCTTCGACCAGTTTGATAACGTCCTCAATCCAGAAAAATTTCTTAAATCGTAACTTCAGTTTTACGATACTCCGCTGGTTGTGGGCTCCCATACTGCTGATTTCCTTGGAGCAGGGGCATACCGTGGTGACTGGAACGGTGATGCCGACCAGAAAATCATTACAATTTCCGTTGCTTTCTCCGAAAAAACAGCATCGATATTCCATGAGACTTTTTGCTTTGGTAACGGGAGCGCTTTTGTCAATAAAATAGGGGAAATCAATTTCGATATGGGCAGACTCGGCATCGAGCCTTTCTCTCATCTGTTCGAGGATTTGCCGAAACGTTCTGATGTTGACTTCCCCCCGGTAGTCGTTGAGGATTTCCACAAATCGACTCATGTGTGTTCCCTTGAAATGATGGGGAAGGTTGACATACATATTGATCATTG
>CAZCGI010000283.1:0-2319 GCA_964498145.1 uncultured Syntrophaceae bacterium | reverse complement strand
ATGTCTTTTTGCCGTTCCGGTCCGTTAGTCATTGCTTTAATATCCTTAAGCCTTTTGGACATCATGTATTCAATGTCGTTAACGTAACAATTTCCTGAAAATCACCTCCCCCTCCCCCGACCCCTCTCACAATGGGAAGGGATCTATGGAAAGATCTGGTTTACGACATTGGTTGTATATTTGGAAAAATATCACAGTTATGAAGTATGGTAAAGAAATCCTCGTTTTCTCTTTTGAAATTGACAAAACGGGGTGGGAGTATTAGGGTCATCCATTCGACGGCTGTTGAAAAACGTCCATCTGTCCCGACGTGTCGGGAACAGGCTGCAAGGCGAAGGGTTCAAGGCGAAAGGTATGACAGAGACCGGCACAGTACAATTGTAAATAAAGAGAGAAAATGCGTGAGTAATCAGGAAATGGTCGAAAAAACAACTGATGATTCGGAAATGGCGACTGTTGATCGTAAAATCTTCTGGGGATGGTTTGTTGTTGCCGGGGCTTTTGCCATATTAAGTATCAGCTATGGTTCGAAATACTGTTTCGGTATTTTCGTCAAACCCATGTTTTCGGAATTTCAATGGCCTATGTCGGCCATTTCTCTGGGTGCATCGATTAACTTTTTCATGTATGCGACGGGGGGAATCCTGTCGGGATGGCTCCTCGATCGAATGGCGCCGAAATGGATTATGACAATCGGGTCGCTGATCACCGCCGTAGGATTTGTGCTGACAACATATGTTACAACGCCAATGCAGCTGTATCTGACGTACGGCGTGCTGTGCGGACTCGGAGCGTCGGGTATCGGCGTTGTCGTTGCCAATTCATCGGTGGGAAAATGGTTTGTCCGAAGGCGCGGTGTGGCTGTCGGTATCGCATCGATGGGCATCGGTTTCGGGACAATGATTCTCACGCCGCTGGCAGGTTATATTGTCAAATATTATGACTGGAGAAACGGATTTATTACATTCGGAGTCTTGGTTTTTGTCATCGGGGTGGGACTTTCTCAGATTCTTATGGGGAGGAGAAATCCCGAAGCATACGGGTTGCGGCCGGATGGCGATGCAGAGCGGGAGACCTCGATCGGCACTACTTCGGATTACCCGCTGCCGGTTGTATCGCTGAAGCCGGTGTTAACAGACCGTCGATTCTGGATTCTCGTTGTGTGCTTCAGCATGGCCATCATGGCCGAAATGATGGCCTTTGTTCATCAGGTAACCTACGCTGTCGGTCTCGGTATTAACAAAATAGCCGCGGCTTCATCGGTGGGAGCCATCGGAATTGCCAGTATATTCGGAAGGTTTTTCTTCGGATGGTTCAGTGATCGCCTGAACGATCCCAAGTATTCAGCATGTCTTGGATTCTTCGTCATGGCAGTAGGCATGTTTATTTTAATGAAAACCACGACGGTTACTCAGTTGTTTGTTTATGCCGTATTCTTTGGCTTCGGGTATGGATCCCTGGCCCCCATGATGCCCATACTTCTGGCGGATCGTTTCGGTCGCTATGTTCTCGGAGCAGCCTACGGCTGGCTTACATTCTTTTCAGTAGGATTCGGTGGGGGCTTCGGTCCGATTTTAGGCGGGGTAATCTATGATATATTCGGTTCATACTCCAATGCCTGGCTCTGGAATCTTGTTTTTCTATTGCTTATCGCAATTTTGATACTGACCGGTGGGAGAAAACGATAAGACTTCCTTCATTATAAGGCAATACATCTGAATCCCAGGATGTTTGAGTGAGAATCGGGGTGCAATTTCGAGCGGCGGGGCAGGCCGATGCCGTTTGCCGATATGAAACTGCCGCCCTTGGTAATATACAGGACAGACGCATTCTGTTCCTTTGAAACGTATTCCGAACGAGTCAGTGTCCATTCCATGACATTTCCCATCAAATCCATTATGCCGAATTCATTGGCAGATTCAAGATACTGGTCCACCTGCGTCGTGTCGCCGACAAGGCTTTCCTCAGTATTGCATACCTCATTTTTCCAGTCGTTCCCCCAGGGAAAGACGTATCCGTGTGATGTTCTTGCCGCAGCTTCCCATTCCTCTTCGGTGGGCAGCCGCTTGCCCGTCCATGCAGCGAATGCCATGGCGTCTTCGAGGCTGACTTGTACAACGGGGTGATTTCTTTTCTTGTGCAGTGTACTTCCCGGGCCGAAGGGTTGATACCAGCACGCGCCTTTGAGTTCCTTAATGGTAAGATCCGAATTGCCGGAAAAAACAAGCCGTCCCGATGAATCATTCCTGATTTTGTGAAGTCGTCGACCGTAATAAACCGTTCCGTGACCGAGTTTCTCCGCAGTAGTCGTATAGCCCG
>CAZCGI010000282.1:1144-2346 GCA_964498145.1 uncultured Syntrophaceae bacterium | reverse complement strand
CTGGCAATCCACGTAAAAAAAAACAAAAAGGAAATCAAAGCAATCGACGACGATCTCTGCAATCTCCTGTTACAATATTCCTTCCCCGGCAATGTGAGAGAACTCGAGAACATAATCGCAAAAGCGGTGCTGCTTGAAGGCGGACCGACGCTGACCGTATCGTCTGCCCGCGAACTTATACCGCACCGGGACCGCCCCCGGGAAAAAGAAGAATCACTGCTTTCACTGGAAGAAATTGAAAAAATACATATTCTTCGTGTTCTTGAGACAACGGGACAAAACAGGACGAAGGCTGCAAAAATCCTCGGAATCGGTTTGCGTACACTTCAGCGAAAACTGAAAGAGTTCGAAACCTCCCTATCTACGCCAAACTGACCACAGGTGCGTCATTCTGACATGCCAATACAACCACCTGTAATAACTTGTTAATTCTTATTCAGGCTCATTCCCGTACGTCATTGCTGCAGGAAACATTCTATTAAAAAGGCACAATGGATTGTCACCCCCATCAAACCAAATCTAACAATCTGTAATTACTACATTATTAATTTAAATCAACTGCTCATGAGTCTGGCATGATTCATGAATAAACAAATACAACGCTCCCGATTACAACAGGTGTAGTCACCGAGCAGGATTTTCAGAGTTTTTTCTTTCAACCCCTTTTGACCGGGGGAATCGGGTAATTTAGAAACACATGACCGTAAACAGGAACTTCCGAATTCCCCCGGACACGATGATCATGAAAAAGGATATATGGCGTCCAAAGTCTCAGGCGTGAGATCGGTGGAACGGAATGAAACAGAAATTAATACCGGGACAACGGACGCCTTCAATTCTATGAAGGGAGGGATGCGGAAGACAGAAGAGAATGGCGAGGGGTTACTACACGCTTGTAATACTTCTCATACTGTCCTCGATCAGCAGATTCTTCAACAAACTTCCTTTTGGAATGTATTGAACGATGTTGGATTTACTACAGAGGCATGCAAACAGCACAACAATAATATGCTGAAATTGCCGTAACTACAATAACCCTTGAAAGAGTTATTTAAAACCCAAGCAATGATCTCATAGAGCCTAATGCCGGCGGGTGGTTTTCATTCCCTTCTTTCCACTCGCCGGCTCCCCCCCCCCTCCCCAAAATGGCATCCTGAAGCGGGAGAAAATATAGACAAGAACCTGAATCGGCCCTCGATGCC
>CAZCGI010000282.1:0-1134 GCA_964498145.1 uncultured Syntrophaceae bacterium | reverse complement strand
CAAAGAGACACCTTAGCGGATCATTGCCGGAGTAAATACCGCTATGGGAGGTGATGATGGAAGCAAGTCAGGTAACGAGTGAACTAAACCTTAATAACAGCAATTTAGACATCGCCTCATCCATTCCGGCGGTGAAAGAGATCGTACGCGACGGAGACTACCTGATCGTGGGGATTGATGTATCGTGTTCTCTTAAGGAAATTCTCCATTGTCTCTGCACTGTAATAGAACACTACTTAGATCAATAAAAGAAGGAGGAAAAAATTATTTCGCCGGCATGGTTCATGCCGGGCAGCCAGACAGATTTCCAAGGTGCCCCTCTATTCATCTTGGGAGAAAGGTGATTATGGTGGGTGGTTTCCCTCCCCTCCTTTTCCACTCGCCATAACCCTGGAACAATCCGGGAGGCTCAGAAGTTTTATTGCCTCTCGGTTTTTATACCGGGCGGCCGTCACCATGCGGCCGCCATTTTTATTTTCAGCCCTTTCTCTGCGTATAAATCAAGAAATGTTTAAATAAAACACAATCGTACTTTGATTGTCTCTAAAATTATGGTAGTAGAGTACGAGCAATTTCATGAAACGGAGCAAATCATGGAACAAAAATACCATCCTTTAAAAATTGAGGAGAAGTGGCAGAAATGCTGGGAAGAGAACAAATCGTTCAAAGTAACGGAAGACCCGGCCAGGGAGAAATACTATTTGCTCGAGATGTTTCCCTATCCATCAGGCAAGATTCACATGGGACATGTCCGGAACTACACCATCGGTGATGTCGTTGCCCGCTACAAGAAAATGAAGGGATATAATGTTCTTCATCCCATCGGATGGGATTCATTCGGCATGCCTGCGGAAAATGCCGCTATCGACCATGGGGTCCCACCGGCAAAATGGACGAACGAGAACATCGACGCCATGAAAAAACAGTTGAAAAAGATGGGATTCAGTTATGACTGGGACCGGGAACTTTCAACATGTGAACCATTGTACTATAAATGGGAACAGCTCTTCTTCCTCTGGATGTACGAAAAAGGATTGGTATACAAAAAAGGCGCCTCGCTTAACTGGTGCTCCAAGTGCCAGACCGTTCTGGCAAACGAACAGGTTGAAGCAGGTTTGTGCTGGCGCTGCGGAA
>CAZCGI010000281.1:0-2369 GCA_964498145.1 uncultured Syntrophaceae bacterium | reverse complement strand
ACGGCAGCTATTTCATCCTCGGTAAAATCTCCGTTCTTCATCAGCACCGTGGCAGCCTGCCAGCTTCTGATCATAATCATGGATTTTGCTGCATCCATCCCGCACGATTCGAGGGCATCAACGGCCATGGCCATCAGCTTGAGGCTCTCCCGCGGCGGGCTTCTGACCCACAGCGTCAATGATATCATTCCGTTTGCACTGAGATGTTTTATGCAGGTGACCAGGGACTCCACTGTCATGAGATAATTCTCACTTAAGGAGTAGACACCGGAAGACGCTGATTCCATTGATCCAGAGGCGCCCATATGAATCAGGTCGAATCGCCCATCCGTCCGCTTCAGAAATCCCCGTCCCTCTTCCGGTATTACGATATTTTTTTCAGGATTATAGATATCACCACTGCAGCGGTTGTATTGATTCTGCATCAAGTTCACGATATCTCCATTCATTTCGACGATGGTGATACTCTGTGCCTGATGATACGATGCATTAAGAATTTCCGTTCCCCCGCCACCTCCGATGATGAGAACATCCGGGTTTTTCAAAAGCCGATGGGCAAGTGAGGAGGTTCGACACTCCATAAACCTGAGTAATTCCGGATCACCGGTAAATCCGGTAATCGCACCGACGGTGTTTCCGTTGAGAAACAGTCCTTTTTGAGCCGGCAACGGTGAAGGACATTTCATGCTGAGATCGGGCATATAATGATAGGCGGGGCCGGCAACAACGGTAAGCAACCCATAAACCCCGAATTCCTGGAACTCCGTTACCGAACCACTCATGGTTTGAGCACGGGAGAGATCCTTATACGGATTCATTACAACGACAGCATGGGCACCTCGGAAGAGATACCATCCAATTGTTATCATGAGAACGATCAGGGATAGTGCCCGCTGCTTCCTTGTTTCCGCTGTACAGAAGCAGGCAGTAATCGTCATGACGGAGGTTATCAGGATAATGTCATATGGCGTCACATGCAAAACACTCAGAAGAATCACCAGCGACCCCAGCCCCGAACCGATAAGATTTGCACAATACAGGTCATGTATCTTTTCCGGAAAGAGGACAAACCCCATACCGATGCACACCGCTCCCAGAAAAAAGGGAGCAAAGAGCAGCAAAATGAGGAAAACGAGCTTGAGTATCTCACCCGACTGCCACAGCAACAGGAGGGGATTGAACATGATGATCCGACTGATGAACAGATTCAGCCATAAGAATCCGGTGATGAGCAGGGGAAAGCCTATAAAAATCAGTGACGCCTTTTTCTTCAATGTGTCCTTGAAGAGAACAATAAATGTTCCACTGGTCCCGAAGCCGAGCAGCGCAGTACTGATGATCAGATATGCAAAATGATGCCAGTACTGGATAGAAAAAAGTCTGACAAGAATAATCTCATAGGTAATAAGCGCAGCAGATATGAAGAAGACTGACCATCGAATTCCCCTGAAAGATGGATGAGGATTCATAGATAATCAATGCTTTCCCGTTAGAGGGACAAATATGACCGGCATAATATTCCGGGTCGTTATCGCTCCCCGATCATCTTTTAAAACCAACACCAGACTCTGTGTCATAAAGGCTCCGCCGACAGGAATAATCATCCTGCCGCCATGCTTCAATTGGTCCACCAGCGGCGGAGGAACATGGCCTGCGGCGGCGGTGACGATAATGGCATCAAAGGGAGCATGTTCCTGCCATCCGTAATAACCGTCGCCGTGTTTTACCTCTACGGTACGATATCCCAGTTGTTCTAGGCGTTCTCCCGCCGACTGGACAAGTTCTTCCACTATTTCTACGGAATAAACTTTTTTCACGAGCACCGACAGGATTGCTGCCTGATAGCCGGAACCGGTGCCGATTTCAAGAACGACACTTTCCCGATCAAGATGCAGGACCTCGGTCATATACGCCACAATGTACGGCTGGGAAATTGTCTGTCCGTACCCGATGGGCAGCGGATTGTCGTCATACGCCCGGGATTTGATCTCGTCGGGTACAAAGAAGTGTCTCGGAATGGATTCCATTGCACGGAGAACATCCCCGTTGGTAATGCCTCTCCTTTTGATCTGCTGTTCCACCATGGATTTTCTCATGATGGCAAACCTTTCTTCGTCGATCGACGCCGAAAATACTTTGTGCCTGTCAAAGCACACTGCCAGCAGCATAATGGTAATTATAACAACAAAAAGTATGGTATTACAAATACGTTTCATCACACTTTGAAATCATGATAGTATTAACAATACGAAAACACATCATTATTGAGGAAGTCATGGTTTCTGCCATCGCCGCCGACCTTGTTGTGGTCATCCACTTTATATGGATTCTCTTCATTATAGGAGGATTTCCCCTCTTTCTCTACTTAA
>CAZCGI010000280.1:0-2400 GCA_964498145.1 uncultured Syntrophaceae bacterium | reverse complement strand
GTCCGTCTTTTCGCGCAGACGGCCTCACCCGATATTCCGTCTGATGATGATCGACGGTGACAGGATCAGCTTCATGTTCAAAAACATTGACGGCGGGAACAACAAACAGAACGAAATTCTCGGGCCTGATTCTCGGCATGGCAATGGGTAATGGACCCATTTCGAAAATTATCTCGAACTCCGACCCGGCTCCCCTGTCTTTCCACCCATCAAGACCGGTAAGATCGACAAACAAAAACTTTTCAGGAAGAATAAAATATTCCTGGAGAAAACGATAGCCGGGGAAAGATTGACCGGGATAGGGAAACAGCGCATCCTCCGCGGCAAAGCCTGCCGGGACGATGGCTTGTGGCGAAAGGTAAAAGGGACTGCCGCCTTCTGCTGATTTCACGATTATCCGTGTTACACATCGATTTAATAGATAATAGACATTTGCCGCTTCGGAATAGTCCCCGCTCAGGTAAAACCGCAAATGTTTTACATCCCAGCGGGAGAGCGCCAGTCCTCTCAGCCTGAGGCTCAATCGCACGGCGGGTGAGCGCCCCGGACTTTCCAGACGATCGGCATTGGTAATTTCCAGAGGATGGACGTCACAACTGCCACAGGTTCTGAAGTTACATGACGTTCCTTCAACAGGCAGGGACGCGATTTCAACTCCTGACGGTACCGTTATGGTTTCTTTAAGGTTCGGCTTCGGAGTGAAGGCAATAACCGTTGACGCGGGAATAGGCCGCAAATAATGGGGGAATATGAGCTGTATCAACCCATGGACAATTTCAGGAAATTCATCATCAAGTTTCTGGCGAAGCATCCCGGCCAGAAACGCCACACCCTCCATGAGCCGCTCCACATCCGGATCGGATGTCTTGCCGCTGAGCATGGGTGCCAGTGCCGGATGGGCCCGTGAAAACTCTTCAGCCAGTTCCTTCAGATTTATTAGTTCTTGCTGATAATAGCGATTGAACATTTTACCGCGTTCCAGGTTTCATGTTTAAATTTCGCGTTACTACTTTTCAGAAGGGTCTGCGAACTCATCATGCAATTTCGTTAAAGCCTCAGGAAAAACGACATCAGCAGAAGACAATCGCCAGGGAATCAAAGTTTCCCCAGCAACTACTCTTTGACATTGATCTTCCCGCCGGCATCGACAACCGTTTCGAAGGTAATGGGAATTTCTTCATCTGCCAGCCGTGCATCAATTTCAAATCGCAGGGACAGGACATCGTCCTCCTGCGTCTTGAAACTGGCCCGCACTTTCGTCAACCGCGGTTCATATTTTTCAATAACATGCTTGATAATCCGTTCCATGTCGTGAGTAGCACCGGTTGAAAAAACCCCTGGCATGTCGGTAAAGTCAGGGATACCGTAATCATCGGCGATGGGGGAACTGCCCTGCTTGGTATTCAAAACCCGTTGCAGATGATTGAGTATGGAATTAATCCGGCGTCCCGTATCACTGCTTTCCCGACGATCAGGATTCAGCTCTATATTTCGGATACGCTCAAGCAGTCTTTCGTCGCGCATATAGAAGCTTTCAGCATTCAGCTGTCAGCAATCAGTCTGAAAATAACCGACCGCTGACAGCCCTGTGTCATTGATTATTTAGGAGCTTTCCATGCATCCTCTGCTTCGATGCCGTCGGGTTGCCACGTCCATATAACCTTTCCATAGGTAAATGATACTTGTACCATGTGTTTATACGGCTCGGCGTCGGAAACAAATGTCATCGGAAAATTAAGATCCATTTTTACGACGATGGCATCTTCAAGCTTCACGGTAAAATACTTTTCCTCAGTGCCGGTCGGACTGATACGATAAAAGTCCATCATAACTTCACTGAGCTGTTCACCGCTGGTCAGTGCCTGATAGAGTTTTGGCGTGCTTTTGTCAACTTCCGCGGTGATAGACAGCGGTCCGTGAATACGTTTGCCCGTGGGAAGCCCTGATCCGGGATCCCGGGGGATTTCGACGATATGGTCAAGATCATACACCAGAATGGTCCCTTCACGACCCTGGATATCGCATGATCCATCAATCTTTCCCTGGTTCTTTCCTGTTACGGACAAATGACATGGCATAGGCATAGCGTATTATCCTCCTTCTCTTTCTCATTTATTTGATACTTTTAGCAATCACCACACAACGTCAGCAGTATCGAAATCTAAGCGGCGCGTGAGAGATTCCTTTTTATTCCTTATCAAGTTTTCCAACCAGCGACAGGGTAAATGATGCACCCATGTATTTGAAATGGGGCCGCACCTTTAATGAAACCCTGTACCAGCCGGGATCACCTTCCCCATCAGAAACGGCAATCTCAGACTGCCTGAGTGGTCGTCTGCTTCGCACACCGGGAGAGGGCTGATCCTGCTCGGCCACATACTGGCGTATCCAGGTATTCAA
>CAZCGI010000279.1:0-2467 GCA_964498145.1 uncultured Syntrophaceae bacterium | reverse complement strand
TATGGCCGCAACTGGCTGCGATGGCGATTCTCGGACTGTTCGTTTTTGTTGGTGCAGTGAAGAGATTCCGAAAGCGGCTTGACTAAAAAGCTGATAGCCATAAGCTTTCGGCTCTCATGGAGCGGCTTCCCGCTGATTTCAGCTTTTGTATTGACGTTACTTCATGTTTGCTGGTACATATGACCGGTAAAATACTGAAGGGGGAAGGGCGATGAAAGTTGTATATCACAAAGACTATAACCAGTCCTACTGTGCCGATCCTGCTGCTGCGGAAGGACGGATCGAGGCAGTCTACGATGCTATCCGTGACAGTGTTACCTTTGTTAAAGCCGTTCCTGCAGCGGTAGAAGACATAGAAGCGTGTCATACTCAGTATCATATAGATCATATAAAACGTCTGGGACTGTATGATATCGCAGCATTAGCGGCGGGTGGTGCGATACAGGCAGCAACTATCGGTCTGGAAGAACCTTGTTTCGGTTTGATCCGGCCGCCGGGTCATCACGCCTCTGCAAACAGTGCCTGGGGTTTTTGCTTTTTCAGTAATATGGCGATTGCCATTTCAAAACTGAAGCAAGAGAACAAAATTACAACGGCCCGGATTCTCGACATCGATCTTCATTTCGGTGATGGCACGGTTAATCTTTTGGGAAATTCCGATTATGTTTCCATCTGCAACCCTCATGGCATCGATCCCAATAAATACTTGAAGGAAGTTGAGGAATTCCTGTCAGAGGATACCGATATAATAGGCATTTCCGCTGGTTTTGACAATCATCGGGAAGATTGGGGCGGGTTGCTGTATACGGAAAATTACCGGGAGATCGGACGGATGGTTCGCCATGCCAGCATAAGAAGCGGCGGTGGGTGTTTTGCCATTCTCGAGGGAGGGTACAATCATCGGGTCATCGGTCAGAATGCCCTGGCCTTAATTGAGGGCATGAGCGAAGGCTGAACATATATCAGAAAGGGTAAACAGAAAATCGTAAATCGGGGATAGACGGTCATTCCGCTCGAATCGTGTCCTGTCGCCTATGAACAGTATGCCACGGCTCAAAAAATACGCCTAGCGATTGAGTACGCGATCAAGATTATAACGAAGATTATGTTCCAGATGTCCCTGCAAAAGTTGCTGAAAGCTGAATGCTGATAGCTTGCAAGCTGTCAGTTTTTATACGTTGTCGAAGTAAATCTGTGAATAGGGATAGTGACTGTCTAGGAGACGCTTGATTTCCTTTTGTTCCTCTTCTGTGACGATCGGATCGACCATACTGATCGGGAGACCCGATTCGTTATGGCTGTCCTTCCATGATACGACATAACCGGCGACGCGGATGAAACGGCATCCGCCGGTCCCGCAACATGAATTGTCGACCGTGGCGATACCGACCGTATAGAGAACGTTTTTATCCCTGAAAAGGAGACATTCTTCTTCTGAAAAATAATAACTGCCGGCGATGAAACGTACTTCTTCTCCCAGTGTCCCGTGAGTATATTCGATCATTGCTTATCTCCCTCTTAGGACATCGGCCGAAGCAGTGATGCCCGTTTATTTTCCAATACAAAAAGTCGAAAAAATCCTGTCTAGAACTTCTTCGGAAGTCGTATCGCCGATTATTTCTCCGAGAGCTTCGAGTGATTCTTTTACATCGAGAGCGGAAAACTCCGGTGACATTCCCTGTGTGATCGTCTCGTGGGCAGTACGAAGATGTTCAAGTGCCTTTTCAAAGGCGGCCTTATGTCGAAGGTTGGTGAGCACCACATCAGATCGATCGTCGTCGGATAAGGCCTTCTTTGCAGTGGTATATAATTTCCCCCTGAGTTCGTCAAGTCCGTCTCCCCGTTTTGCCGAGATTCGATGAGGGGCATGGGGAACGATCTCTCTCAGGTCGCTGTCCTGAAGTATTTGGGGAAGGTCCGATTTATTAATGATGATCATCAATTCCTTTCCCCTGTTTCGATTGATAACTTCCCGGTCTTCAGCGTTGAGTGCCGTGCTGCCGTCAAGGAGGATAATAACCACGTCAGCGGTTGATGCCTTTTCCCAGACCAGCCGTATTCCCTCCTGTTCTATGATATCTTCTCCGTTTCGAACTCCTGCCGTGTCAATGAGCTTCATCGGTATGCCCTTTATATGAAAATCTCCTTCAATGAAATCTCTGGTTGTCCCCGGAATTGGCGTAATGATTGCCCTCTGTTCTCCGAGTAATGTGTTCAGAAGACTCGATTTGCCCACATTGGGCTTTCCCGTGATCACGACAGTCAATCCATTGCCGGCTATCTTTCCGTCTCGATAGGTGGCGAGAATTTCAGTGATGTCGTCAATGATGTTCTGAAGCATACCGGACAGGTTCGAAGGTGATGAAAGATCGAGATCTTCTTCGGTAAAATCGATGCTTATTTCGAGATGTGATAAAATATCGATTAAGGACGACCGGAGGGACGGTACTTTGTGTGATAAATTTCC
>CAZCGI010000278.1:0-2483 GCA_964498145.1 uncultured Syntrophaceae bacterium | reverse complement strand
AGTTCACGACCGATATTCGTCTTCTGAACGATGGTGACCTTTTTCTTTTCTTTGAAAACGAGGGGAGTGATGGCGTGATCGACAAATCCTTCATCCTGGGCGCGGGTGGCGGGATGACCGATGAAGAACGACGGATCCTTGCCGTAGTGTTTCTGACAAGCTGCGTTCATGTATATGATGACACCGTTATGGTCGATGATGCTCAGCTCGTCAAAGGAATGATCCAGAATAAAATGATATTTTTTTATAACATCTTTTAATTCCATGTCTCCTTATCCTTGTATCTTCACGACTATCATATTTCTATTTTTTTGTAAAAGATATCAGGGAAATCCTGAATAAGGGGGTATGAAATGCCCGAGATATTTTCGTGGACATTCGGTCTGCAATGAAGACAGCAGTTGCCGGTCTGCATGTTATTCACATTCTAACAGCCATGGAGATTATAATCTATGCCGAACAGCCGGCTTGATTGACAATAATTGTCATGCCGCTGCTTCATTGCCTTTTTTATGAGCTTTCTTCGCTTTGGGCACTGTCATGATCCATCGTTTGTTGATCCATCCCATCTTTTCAGCTTCTTCGAGCAGCCAGTCCCGAAAGTCGGGATGGGCGATATTCGTCAGTGCAATGACTCTTTCCGGTGTGGAGAGTCCCTTCAAATATGCAACACCATATTCAGTGGCTATATATGAGACATCGGTTCGGGGAGTTGTGACGATTTCCCCCAGTCGGAGGGTGGGAACAATTCTTGAGTATATGGCACCGTTGCTGTTTTGATATGTCGAATGCAGGGCAATGAAAGATTTATTTTCGGTGTAACCGAGTGGGGCCTGTCCGCGGGAAGAACGGTAGTAGGCACCCCTGACAAAGGCAGGTTGTCCCCCCGTTCCGGTATAATGCTCCCAACCGATCGATTCGGCGTTTACCTGACCTTGAAGATCCACGGCAAGAGCCGAATTGATGGATATGAAGTCCTTGTTCATGGCAATAACATACGGATCGTTGGTAAAATCAACGGGATATCCCGCAAGCATAGGATTCCTGTCCATCCAGTCATAGAGCTTTCTGCTTCCAATGGCAAAGGTATGTACAATCTTTCCAGGTATCAGCGTTTTTTTGCTTCCCGTAATGAGACCGGCATCGGCCAGTTCCTGCATTGATTCCGTCAACATCTCCGTATGAATGCCGATATTGTTTGCTCCCATCCTGCCCAATAACCGAAGCAGCTGATCGGGAAGACTGCCGATGCCGATCTGCAGGCATGGACCGTCCAGGGGGATATAATGAGCGATCTGCTCGGCGATTTTTTGATCTGTTTTCGTAGGAGACGGCGCCGGCACTTCGGCAATCATGTCGTTTTTGTTCTCTATTATATAGTCAACTTCTGAGATATGGATACATTCATCATATCCGCCATAGACCCAGGGAACACTTTCATTAACTTCGACGACCCGGATTCTGGCCCGTTCCAGAAGCGCCTTGCTGAGAGCGATATTAGGACCGAAATTGAAAAATCCGTGTGAGTCCATGGGGGTCACTGTTTGGATTGCCATGTCGACAGAGCAATCTTCCCGATAGTAGCGGGGACCTTCACCGAAATGGAGCGGGATGTAATGGGCGCGATTTTCCTTGACGTATTTTCTTGTTTTGCCGAGGAGATGCCAGTTGCCGATCCAGAAAGTCTCACCATGGGGGTCCTGTTCCATAACCTGAGGATAATCCATGGTTACAAGCATCCTGATTTTAACATCATGCAGTTCTTCTACACGCCGGGCAAGGGCTCGGTCAAATGCTTTAGGGCTCTGAATACATCCATAGTCGATCCACATGCCGTCCTTAACAAGAGCGGCAACATCTTCGGGTGATGAACGTTTTTGCTTGTATTGTTGCTGCATGATTCACTTTCAATGGCGCTGTTTTGCGTCTGATTTTGATGATACTGGGATGCAAATCAATTCAGCATCCGTTTCAATGAACGTCAAGGTTTTGTGCTTTGGTATGAGTGAACGGGAAACACGCAATAGCTGTTCCCGTTCACTCCTGAGAGCATGAAGGACGGAGTTCTTATTTCTTCCACGCCGTGAGATACTGCTGATCGTTCTGAGCGCCGCCGACGGCCATGAGATGGGCTGTCTCGATTTCCAGGATCTGTTCAAAGCTGGAATGGAGTCCCTGGTCGAAGGCACAGCGGGTCAGTCTGAGAGACAGTGGAGAGCGTTTCCCGATTTTCTCACAGAGTTCCAGGGTCTTGCTTTCCAGTTCTTCCGGTGGGACGACGTAATTCACCATACCGATGCGGTATGCCTCGTCGGCATCGATAAATTCTCCGGTGAAGGCAAGTTCTTTTGCTTTTCCCAGTCCAACGATGGCGGAGGCCAGTTTGGTTCCTGCCTGGGTAATGGTGAGGCCGATGCCTGTTTCAGGAAAACCGAATTTTGCCGTCGTATCGGCGACGCGAAAGTCGCAGCTCAACGCAAATT
>CAZCGI010000277.1:0-2528 GCA_964498145.1 uncultured Syntrophaceae bacterium | reverse complement strand
AATATCACTTAACAGGGAAAAACCGAAAGCTGAGATTGAAGCGATTGCCGATGGAAGAATTTTTACCGGACGGCAGGCATTGTCACTGGGACTTATCGATTACCTCGGAAATATGGAATATACCATAAATCTGGCAGCCCAGTTATCGGGAATCGATGGTGAACCGGAAGTTGTTTATCCCAAGAAAAAGCGAAAGGGGATAATCAGCTATATCTTTCAGGAGTCAATTCGTACCGTTTTTGAGGAAGTGAGAGCCGAACAAGCGGGTATGCAATATATTTATCAGAACTGATAGTTTCGGTTACTGTTGATACCAACGAGAACAAAGAAGCTCATATCATGAAGGGTCGCTCGTATCTGTCGGGCTTTTTTTATTTTGATTCGGCACATGAACTGTTCTGAGGGATCGACTCGTAGAAACATGAACTTGAAGCAATGTATGGTATCCGTTTCCTAAAGGGTCTATGTCGGAACAGTATGAAAAGGA
The DNA here is from genome assembly GCA_964498145.1 of uncultured Syntrophaceae bacterium. Lineage (GTDB taxonomy): Bacteria > Desulfobacterota > Syntrophia > Syntrophales > UBA6807 > DSDU01. The sequence goes on along the minus strand of CAZCGI010000277.1, from coordinate 2,041 downwards.
TACAACGATTGACAAACGCTGTGCATTGAAACGTTGAACAATGGATTATAAAACTATTCTTATAACAAGAGAAAATGGATACGCAGTTATAACGCTCAATCGTCCAAAGGAAATGAATGCTCTGTCACGAGAAATGAGAGCTGAACTCGAGGATTGTTTTCATACACTTGAGGGGGACGAGTCCGTCAAAGTTGTTATACTTACCGGTGGAGATTATGTTTTTTCTGCTGGTATGGACATTAAAGAAATGGTGGCGTTGCCCGATGGTGACATTGATGATTATTTTGCGACGATGATTTCATACCTGCAGAAAATATATAGCTTTAAAAAACCGGTCATTGCGGCTGTCGGCGGTATTGCACTTGGCGGTGGTTTTAATCTCGCCACGGTTTGCGACATGATTGTCGCTTCAGAAACGGCAATATTCGGTCACCCCGAACTGAAGTTCGGTTTGAATCCGCTGCTTGATCCCCTCAGGCGAATTGTCGGTATGGCAAAGGCAAAAGAAATAACAATGCTCGGAGAACCGATTGGCGCACAGGAAGCATTGAGGATTGGCCTTGCCAACAAGGTTGTACCACCAGAGAAGTATATGGAGGAAGCAAAGGCAATCGCCCGGGAACTTGCCAAGCGTTCGGTCAAGGCCCTCGCGGCGGTCAAAAGGATTTCCGACATTGTCCCTCGTCTGGATAGGAACAGTGCCCTTGAACATGAATTCGAGATTTCGGCACTGCTCTTTTCCCGATCGGAACGAAAAGAGTATATGGAAACATTTTTGGAAGCATTAAAAAAGCGGAAGAAATAATAGAATTCTCCCGCTCTTTTCTAATCGATACCTTTTCGGTTCCGTCATTGTTTAATCTTCGTCATAATCAGATTTGGCAAAATCTCGCAATTGATCTCTTCTTTTCTTGTGTTGCAGCTTCCGCAAGGCCTTTGCCTCGATCTGGCGTATTCGCTCTCTCGTAACCCCCATCATTTCTCCAACTTCTTCGAGGGTAAATGGTCCATAGTTACAGGCAACCCATGTGCAATTACAGAAAATTTCGTTTTTCAGCCACCATTCACATGTTTTATCTTCACATGGATCAACAAGAAAAAAGTTACTCTTTTTACATTTATACAGATCGGCCAATGGTTGTTCTCCTCGCTTTTTCAGATGTCATTATCATATGGTCAAAATTTGATTTGTCAACCCTAAATGCATTTTTTCTTTTATCATATTTGCATGATGCTCGGTGTTATTAGAGCATATCCAGGTATATATTGAATTACAGTATACGTCTTTCGCAGTTATTCCTGACGATTGAAGGAAAAAACAGAAGTTGACCATAATCGAATCTTGTTCGGATTTATTGCTGTTGAGTTGCCACCCTTCAAAATAAATCATGACAATTTCGTAAAAAGTCCGTATATGGATTTTCTCAACGGGCTGTCAACGCCGCCTGAGGCTTTCGGGAAGTTGTTCCAACAGCCCTACGTGAAGCGTTCCCCACAATCCGATCATAATTGCCTCGGCAGTGTCATGGCGAAGAGATGTCGGTCGTGACGCTCCGGACCAGTGAATAACCAAGCGGGCCAGTTCCTTAGCGCTTTGTTTCGCTTGTGTTCCGCTTTTCTGCTCCCTTTGATACAAGAATGCATGTCTCCAGACTTCAGCACTGATCCGGTGTGTCACAATTTTTCTGCGCAGTGCTTCGTTTTCCCATATATCGGCGAGAGGGCCTCCGCCCTCAAGAACCAGCCAGGTCAGATCTGGAATACCGTCGAGGAGAGACTTTGCGGCACGTCGAAGACGAGATGCCGTCCCAAAATTGTGTGAGCGGTACCATATGAGACGTCCCTTGTCACCGAACAGAGCAAGGCCGGTTTTGATGCCGATATCCACGGCGAGAAGTGATCTTGTAGCCATGTAATTCTCAAGGATTATGTGTCAAATATTAGCGAGTATCAATAGATCACGATTCAATTTCATTTTATGAAAATAAAACTTGAATACCCCGTTTTTAAACGGGGATGAAAAGTTTACCTGCCGGAGGCA
>CAZCGI010000276.1:1255-2564 GCA_964498145.1 uncultured Syntrophaceae bacterium | reverse complement strand
CAAAGAGTTATGAATCCAGAATGATTGACCGCAATGGTAATTATAAAGACATTATGATTACTGTTGCTGTCGTGCCGAAAACACAGAAGACGATAGCTTCCATTACGGATATTACAGAACGGAAACGCATGGAAGAACAGCTCAGGTATCTGAGTACGCATGATGCACTTACCGGACTCTACAATCGTGCGTATTTCGAGGAAGAAATGTCTCGCCTTGAACGGGGCCGCCATTTCCCCGTCAGTATTATCATGGTTGATGTTGACGGGTTAAAGGTAACCAACGACAGTCTCGGGCACGCAGCGGGTGATGATCTGTTACGACGGACCGCGCAGGTGTTAAAAATGGTATTTCGTGGTGAAGATGTCGTTGCTCGAATTGGTGGTGATGAGTTTTCGGTCTTGTTGCCCATGACTGAAGGAGATGTCGCCGCGCATGTGGTCACAAGAATCAAGGCTGCCCTTGTGGTCCACAATAAGCAGTCTTCTTCAAAACCTCCATTGAGCTTTTCAATCGGTTTTGCAACCGGCGATAAGGGATGTTCACTTGCCCATGTGCAGAACGAAGCAGATCGGAACATGTATCAGGAAAAACTTTTTGGGCTCGATGCGGATAAGGCAAACGAATAAAGTTCATGTAAAGAGCGGCTGATGTAAAAGGTCTTTACATCGATTATTTCTGAACGGGGAATTGTTTCCGGGAACTGTTAATGGTACTCATTGGTGATATCGGAGGAACAAAAGCGATACTGGCCCTTATGCCGGTAGATTCCGATCCCCGTCATTTTCTGAAAGAAGAAACATTTTCCAGTAAGGAATTCTCATCATTAGAGGAGATCATTACCAAGTTTCTAAAGAATGTCGATGGTAAGCCGGAGCGGGCAATTTTCGGTGTGGCGGGACTGGTTATGGAAGGGCGGGCCGCATTAACGAACCTTCCGTGGGTGATCGATCAACGGGAAATTCAAATGATTTTTGGATTTTCATCGGTTCGAGTGCTCAACGACGTGGAAGCGATTGCACATGCTGTGCCGTTTCTGACTCAGGAGGAAGTGTTGACGATTAATGAGGGCCAAAAAGTAGACACCGGGACTATGGCGATCGTCGCGCCGGGTACCGGCCTGGGAGAGGCATTTCTGACCTGGCATGGTGACCGGTATCATGTTCACCCGTCCGAGGGGGGACATGTCGATTTTGCCCCCCGCACGAACGGGGAGATAGAACTTCTGGCATACCTTTTTGACCGTTTTGATCATGTCAGTTATGAACGGCTCTGCTCCGGTCCCGGTATCGCCACAATTTATTCATTT
>CAZCGI010000276.1:0-1245 GCA_964498145.1 uncultured Syntrophaceae bacterium | reverse complement strand
TGGCTGACCGAACGTCTCGGATCGGTGACGGACCCGACGCCGATCAGTATCAGTGCCGCCCTTGACGAAGAACATATTTGTGAACTGTGCGTCAAAACGCTTGATATGTTTGTCTCGATACTGGCGGCGGAGGCGGGAAATATAGCGTTGAAAGTGACGGCGAGAGGAGGAGTATATCTTGGCGGCGGCATTCCGCCCCGGATCATTCCTTTTCTCCAAAAGGTGTTCTTTATGGATGCGTTTCTTGGCAAAGGAAGATATTCCCGTTTTGTTGAAAATGTACCCGTCCGCATCATTTTAAACACGAAAGCCCCCCTGCTTGGAGCTGCTTACTCGGGACGCGTGACGTAAAAATGATATTACCGCCATCGTAAAAATTACGAAGTTATGATACATAAGACAGCTTCATAAAAAGTCTTGGATGTAAAGCAATCGAATTCCGAGGAATCATTCGAAATGTCGCAGAGGGAGTTTTTCGAAGTTGTCAATATTCATTTTTGGAGGATAAAAAGTAATGAGTAATGAAGAAATTCAATTAGCCAAGCGGTCGATAAATGCACTTCGCTTTATTTCCGTCGATGCGATTCAAAAAGCATCATCGGGACATCCCGGGTTGCCCATGGGGGCGGCGGCAATGGCATACACGTTGTGGATGAAACATCTAAACCATAATCCCGCCAACCCGAGATGGGCGAACCGCGATCGATTTGTCCTTTCCGCCGGTCACGGGTCCATGCTTCTTTACTCGTTGCTCTATTTAACGGGATATGAAGTTTCGCTGGATGATATCAAGAATTTTCGACAATGGGAAAGCATAACCCCGGGTCATCCTGAAACAGGCTTGACGCCGGGAGTTGAAGTCACCACGGGTCCCCTCGGACAGGGGATCGGAAATGCCGTCGGTATGGCAATTGCCGAAGCACATCTTGCTGCCCAGTACAATCGGCCGGGAAATGAGATTGTCGATCACTATACATATGTCATCGCCGGGGATGGAGACCTCATGGAAGGCGTTTCCGCCGAGGCATGCTCGCTCGCAGGGCACCTGGGACTCGGCAAGCTGATCGTGCTGTATGATGATAATCGTATTTGCCTTGCAGGCTCGACGTCTCTATCCTTTACCGAGGACGTGGCGTCACGGTATGCTGCCTATAATTGGGATATCCAATGGGTGGACAATGGAAATGACGTTATGGAGATCGATCAGGCCATCCGTTATGCCAAGCAAAAAAAAGACAAGCCGTC
>CAZCGI010000275.1:0-2568 GCA_964498145.1 uncultured Syntrophaceae bacterium | reverse complement strand
TTTGTTGCTATCGGATGATATTCTCCGAATCCGACGGCGGCGATTCTCCTGGAAGATAGTTTCCCGGTATCCAGAAAGTATCGCAGCACATTGACCGCCCGTGCCGTCGAGAGTTCCCAGTTGGAAGGATACGCATCAGTATGGATAGGCATGGAATCGGTATGTCCTTCGATTCGAACCGTATAAGGAACCACTTTCACCAGCTTAATGATTCCATCGAGAGGGGAATATGCCTTTTTATTAATGGTTGCAGAACCGGAAGGAAAGAGAATCCCGCTTGTGATGGTCGTCTTAAAGCCGTTCCGGGTTTTTGTTATGTCAACCTCTCCACTGAGGCCCATCTTTTCAAAATACATAGTGAGATAATTCATCGACAATTTAACCTTTTTTTCGCTACTGCCTTGCAGGGTTTCAAGAGATTGCAGTATCTCCTCATCTCCGATGACCCGTTTGCCACCGGCATTTATATCGGCAACGTCTTTCGATTCTGCCGTCCCCGGCATGGCGGCATCATCGTCATCAGAAAGATTAGGGACACTGCGTCTAGCCATATCTTTTGAATCCCCGCTCCCTCTTGTACCACTCTTATATACATTGACGAGTTCAGCAGGAGATGGACTCCCCATTGATGTGCTTCCCGTTTCCGCTGCACCACCGAAGCCGCGGAGGAAATTGATCATCTGATTGCCTTCAACCTTTGAATACGATACGAGCATTGCAAAGAATGCCACGAGAATCAAGGCAAGCGAACAATATATGACTTCCCATCCTGCAGCCTGCAGTTCGTCCTTTTGTTTCTTTTCGGTACAATTGTCATCCATTTTAGAAAGCCGATTTTCTCTCACCCGGCGACAGAAACGAATTAAGCTTCTGTTCGAGAACCCGGGGATTATCACCTGATTGTACTGACAATATCCCGCTGATTATTAATTCCTTAACCATGATTTCATTGGCGCTTCGCGTTTTCAGTTTTCCCGCTATGGGGAGAAAAATCAGGTTTGCCAGAATGACGCCGTAAAATGTTGTAATCAAAGCGACAGCCATTGCCGGACCGATTGAACTCGGATCATCCATCTGCATGAGCATCTTAACCAATCCGATGAGTGTTCCCATCATTCCCATGGCCGGTGCAAAATTTCCCATAGAGCTGAAGATTTCCGCTCCCAGGCGATGCCGCTCCGACAGATAATCGAGCTCCGTCTGCAATATCCTTGAAAGAGCGGTCGGCTCAATACCATCGATCATCAGACCGACACCCTTTGAAAAGAAGGGGTCTTCGACGTCTTCCACTTTCTTTTCAAGGGCCAGGATTCCTTCCCGCCGTGCAATCTTTGACATATCAACAAGCGTTTCGATGACATTACCCACCGATAATTCCTTCTGAAAGAAAACATTTTTTGCCACCTTCATCACACCGATCATATCGGAGAGAGGGTAATTGATTAGAACGGCTCCTATGGTTCCTCCAACAACGATCAACGCCGACGGAATATTAATGAACCAGGAGAGTCCACCACCCATACTCATCGCTATAATAACGAGACCAAAACCGCTTACTATTCCCAGAATTGTTGCAAGGTCCATCGATGCGCTTACCTCGTCCCTACTCTCTCTTTCATTGTTTCATCCATCACATGTCAACATCCGTCTGACAGTATGTACATCCGACATCTCAAAGAGCAAATACCGTACCAAACATACCCTCTCCTATTTATGTGAGAATCCGGGGAAAATAGCGGGATTGTACCCGCCTCATCCGTAAGATAATGTTTTTTGAGAATGATTATTTTGACTCGACGTCATTTATTTGACATCGATCATTGCTCTCGGACCGACACAATGATGTTATGATAGTCCTTCTATACATCTGCCATGTTTATCGGAAACAGGGGATGTACGTTTATGATTCGTTAGGTGAGTTTTGGAATGGCCTGAAGTGAGCCATAGATGTATCAAAAATTGGGATGGACCCGGTCACAATGAATTTGAGCAACAACTCCTCAATAATTGGCACCTCATATCATAAAATGAAGGCAATAATTGCGGTATTCTTATGCAATAGCGGTTCAGAAACGACGGCCGGAATCCCGTTCGTCACTCGGGATTCCGGCCCTCATCTCATGTAACCCGCCGCTGTGTAGGTTACCGTTTAACATTCATAAGCGTTGCCATCATCTCATCGGTCACCGTCACAATTTTTGCACTGGCTTGATACGCCCGCTGGGCTGTGATCATATTGATGAATTCCGTTGCAATGTCGGTGTTTGACATTTCCAGTGAGTTTGGACTGATATCACCCATACCGGCTGATCCCGGATTATTCAGGACCGCCGCTCCCGATGTCACGGTTTCACCAAAGAGATTGTTTCCCATTCGCTTCAGTCCCCAGGGGTTGGAAAAATCGGCAAGGACGATCTGCCCGATATCAGCAGTCTGGCCGTTTGTGAAGAAACCGCTCAGAATGCCCTCCGCCGTCACAGACAGGCTCTTCAGAACACCCGATGCATAGCCGTCGTGCGTCAGTGCCTTCACCACGGAGGTGCTGGCATACCCGGTAATCGACTGCGC
>CAZCGI010000274.1:0-2594 GCA_964498145.1 uncultured Syntrophaceae bacterium | reverse complement strand
AGGATTCCCGATTTATCCATATGGGACTGACTTCGTCCGATGTCCTCGATACCTCTCTGGCTCTTCTCCTGAGAGAATCTGCAGAGTTGTTGATTAAGGATGTGGAGCGCGTCATGATCATCCTGCGAGATAAGGCCTTTACTTACAAAGATACACTCATGATCGGAAGGTCCCATGGGATACATGCGGAACCGATAACATTCGGTCTGAAAATGGCACTGTGGTACCAGGAAATGGAACGAAACCATGAACGGCTTGTCCGTGCGAATGAAACGATCAGTTATGGAAAGATAGCCGGTGCCGTAGGTACCTTTTCGTTTGTCGATCCCATGGTTGAAGAGTATGTCTGCGGCCGGCTGGGGTTAAAGCAGGCGCCCGTTTCAACGCAGATCGTCCAGCGTGACCGGCATGCAGAATTCTTCACCACACTTGCCATCATTGCATCGTCGATCGAAAAGTTCGCCACGGAGATAAGGCATCTTCAGCGCAGTGAAGTGCGGGAAGCCGAGGAATTCTTTTCACCCGGTCAAAAGGGTTCATCAGCCATGCCCCACAAGCGAAATCCCGTCTTGTCTGAGAATCTGACGGGTTTAGCCCGTCTCATGAGATCGTATGCCGTTGCATCGCTTGAGGATGTCGCACTTTGGCACGAACGGGATATCAGCCATTCGTCGGTTGAACGGGTTATCGGTCCCGATGCGACCATTCTGCTCGATTTCATGCTGAACCGGTTTGCCGGGATGATGGAGAATCTTACCGTCTATCCCGAAAGAATGATTGCAAATCTCAACATGACGAAGGGACTGGTGTTTTCCCAGATGGTTCTCCTGAAACTCATAGAGAAAGGGAGTACACGGGAAAACGCCTATGCTATCGTCCAGCGCAATGCCATGGAGTCGTGGCGGGAGGGACTGGAGTTCAAGCAACTGCTTCTCAATGATGATGAAGTCATGTCGTTCCTGGCGCCGGAGGACCTCGATGAGACATTCAGAGTTGAAAATTTCCTGAAGCATGTCAATTACATATTTATCAGGGTATTTGGAGGGGAGAATGAAGATACGAGCGTGGGGAGTTTTGTTGATTCTCTTGACGATTTGTCTCGGTTGTAGTCACATTCAGGAATACGTCGATATTGCGAAAGATGAAACCGTCTCGAAGGAATATCTCGATATTCTGAAAAAATGGACGAGAGATGAGACCGAGTATTCCCAGTTTGAAACACGAGCTCGCATCGCTGCGACATATAAAAGTAAGGAATTCGAAAAGGCTTATATTGAAGAATACTCCAGAATATATGAGCTGAGCGATGTTGAAAAGAGAGAGCGGGAGAAAACTGTTCTGGGTCTGTCGTCAGATTTTACCGAGTTTCTCTTCTATGCATACATCCCTGAGAAAGAGTCGAATGATTTCGCCCGGACCGATTCGATATGGAAAGTGTTTATCAGTGATGGAAAGGGAGGAAAAGTTTATCCTGTCGAAATACGAGAAATTGAAAAAATAACGCCGATCGTTGATGAATTATTCCCCTATATAAAAAAATATTATGGAAAGTTCTACACTCTCAAGTTTTCTCCTCTGGTTCCACCCTTTGAACAACAAACGGTAACACTTGTCTTTACCAGTGTTCTGGGAAAAGTCGAACTCGATTGGGGGAGCAATAACTAATGCTCGGACATATGATCGCTAGAGCGATGACCGGTTTTCCGGCATCGCTTTTTAGTTTCGTTTTTTCTGTATAATCGTATTCTGCAGCCACTCGGCATCATTCCGCCGGGGATAGTCAAGGTTATAATGAAGACCGCGGCTTTCCTTACGCTGCTGAGCGCATTCGGTGATCAGTTTTGCAACGGTTGCAATATTTCTAAGTTCCAGAAGATCCCGGGTAATTTTAAAATTCCAGTAATATTCCATTATCTCCTGCGTGATGAGATCGATCCGCCGCCGCGCCCGCTCCAGCCGCTTGTTTGTTCGCACAATACCGACGTAATTCCACATGGATGATCTAACTTCATCCCAGTTATGGGAAACGACAACCGATTCATCGCTCTCCGTCGCTCCTTTCGGGTCCCAGGGGGGAATCGACAGGGGGTCGTCTTTGATGGCGGGAAGCAGTTTGGATACCCGGGTGAATGCCCGGTGGGCAAAAACCACCGCCTCAAGAAGAGAATTGCTGGCGAGGCGATTTGCTCCATGAAGGCCGGTACAGGCGACTTCACCGCAGGCAAGCAGGCGATTAATGCTTGTTTCGCCATGGTCGTTGACGCAAACACCTCCGCATATATAATGAGCGGCCGGAACGACGGGAATCATATCCGTGGACATATCAATGCCGAATTCCATGCACCGTTCATATATCGTTGGAAATCGCCGGGTGAGAAAATCTTTGCCTTTATGGGTAATATCAAGAAAAACAGATTCGTCTCCTGATTTCTTCAATTCCATATCGATTGCCTGGGCGACAACGTCACGCGGTGCCAGGCTCTTCATTTCATGATATTTGTCCATGAACTCCCGGCCGTTTCTGAGTTTCAAGATGCCACCTTCTCCCCTGACCGCTTCACTGATGAGGAAGGATTTGGCCTCGGGGTGATAGA
>CAZCGI010000273.1:0-2609 GCA_964498145.1 uncultured Syntrophaceae bacterium | reverse complement strand
AAAATTTAGCTCTCATGTATTGAGTGGGCACTGCCCACTTTTTTATTTTGCGGTATTAAAATGGATAGCAGGCATCAGACATATAAAGAGAGGATCACTGCCCTCATCGAGCCGATAATTGAAGCGGAGCATATGGAGTTGGTCGATGTTGAGTGCCATAAGATGAAGTCGCGGTGGCTTGTCAGGTTCTATATTGACAAGGAAGGTGGTGTTACCATCGATGACTGCGCCGATATGAGTTATCTCGTCGGCGATGTGCTTGATGTGTACGATATTCCCCCGGGACCATATAATCTCGAAGTTTCATCGCCCGGTTTGGATCGCCCCCTTGTAAAAGATAAACATTTTCTGGCCTATCGAGGGGCACGGGTAAAAATTCGTGTACATAACGCCTTTGAGGGAAAGAGGAATTTCCGAGGTACGCTTGTTGATTTTATAAAGGATGACAATGCAAAAACACTTGTCGTGGAAGAAGAAGGAACACGTTACCACATACCGCGGGAACTCGTTGCAAAGGCAAATCTCGAATATGAACTATGATGTATACGCAATAGAACGTGGAGGAAATTATACATGTTGCCAGACCTAAAACGCCTGATCGAACAGTTAGGAAAAGATAAAGGAATAGAAAAAGAAATAATTGTTGAAGCGCTCGAGACGGCTGTTTTGACAGCGGCTAGAAAAAAGCTGGGACAAAATCTGGATATGGAAGCACATTTTAACGAGGATATGGGAGAAATCGAGGTTTTCCGCTTCATGACCGTTGTCGAGAATGTTTTAAATCCTGATACACAGATTTCATTGGAAGAGGCCCGGGAAACACTTGATGAAGATGCGGAACTCGGTGACAGCCTTGGTCTGAAAATTGAAGCAAACACCTTTGGAAGGATTGCTGTTCAGACGGCAAAGCAGATTATTATTCAGAAAGTGAGAGATGCGGAACGGGATAAGACTTACGACGAATATAAGGATCGCAAGGGTGAGCTGATAAATGGTTTTGTTCAGCGGTTTGAGGGTGGCAGCATTATCGTTAATCTTGGGAGAGCAGAGGGGGTCATTCCCCCGAATGAACAGATCCATAAGGAAACATTCAAGCGAGGAGACCGGATCCGCGCGTATATATGTGATGTCAAACGGATATCAAAAGGACCGCAAATTATCCTCTCCAGAACACACCCGAATTTCTTGAATGCCCTTTTTGAAATAGAAGTACCGGAGATTTCCGAGGGATTGATTGAGATCGTCAGTGTAGCACGAGAGCCGGGAAACAGGTCGAAAATATCCGTAAAGACCAAGGATAAGGACATAGACCCGGTAGGGGCCTGTGTCGGCATGAGAGGATCCCGTGTACAGAGTGTTGTGCAGGAATTGCGTGGAGAAAAGATAGATATTGTTCCTTACACGGATGATCATGTTCAATATGTTTGCAGTGCTCTTTCTCCGGCAAAAGTGGGCAGGGTGTATATGGATGAAGAATCACGGGCTATGGAAGTGATCGTCCCTGATGATCAACTTTCCCTTGCCATCGGAAAGAGCGGCCAGAACGTCAGGCTGGCGGCACGACTCACCGGATGGAAGATAGATGTTAAGAGCGATTCAATGACAGAAGGCCGAGGTGGTAAAGAGTATGAATCCCTATTGCAGATTTCAGATATGGATGAGGCGACCGCCAAGATGTTGTATAAAGAGGGGTTGAAGGATATTAACATATTGGCTTCAGCTGACCCTGAGTTGATTTCTCTTTTACCGACCACCGAGGGTTTGAGTAAGGAAAAGCTGTCATTGTGGATTGACGAGGCAGCCAAAATTTTGGCTCGTGAAAACGACGGGCGTGATGCCTAGGGATATGCCATGGGCAAAACTGCAGGCAGGAGCTTTAAAGAATGTCAAAAACTAGAGTTTACGAACTGGCCAGAGAATTCGGTGTCGACAGCAAAGATTTTATCGTTCGCATAGAAAAACTCGGCATCGCCGTTAAGTCACATTCGAGCACTCTCTCTGATGACGATGTTAAGCGGATCAAACAGGAGTTTAGTTTAGGCGAGCGTAAAGTCGTCGAGGAACGGGTCAAGTCAACGGTTATTCGAAGAAGAAGGATCGTTGAGGAACCTGCTGTTGTGGCCGAACAGATGGAACCAAAGGAAGAAGCGGTAGAAGCTGCAGTTGAAGAGGTCACGGTGCCGCCGGTTGAGGAGATCAAGAAACCGAAGGTTTCTGAGGCAGTAACGGCCGCAATGCGAGAAGATAAAAAGCGGGAACCGATAAAAGTCAGGAAAGAAGAAAAAGAACGGAAGATTGATGAAGCTCCGTCGGAACCGGTACCGTCGAAAGAACGCGAAGCCCCGACTTCCGTCAAAGAATCGATTGTTACAGCACAATCGGAAGCGGTCGAGACTGCTGAGATTACGGAAGTTGTGCCTGAAACAAAGAAAGAACCGCCGAAAGAAAAAGTCAAACCACAGGAAGCGCCTGTTGAGGCAGTGAAAGAAACGGTCGTTGAAGTGATCGCAGAGCCCCCCGGAGAAAAGCAGGAGAAAGAAGTTGCTCCTTCTGAAGAAAAAACGGAAGAAGACGTTGATAAAAAACTGGATAAGAAGAAAAAACGGCCT
>CAZCGI010000272.1:0-2620 GCA_964498145.1 uncultured Syntrophaceae bacterium | reverse complement strand
AAATTGACTGCGGGACTTGTTTATAGAGAGAGAACTCCATGGTGAACTGCGCCTGTCCCTGTGATGACGAACGCAGGACCGTTGAAAAACCGAACATTTCCGCCAAGGGAACCTGGGCTTCAATGACCGTCATATGTCCTTCGTCCTGTGATCCAACTATCATGCCCCTTCGCTGGTTCAGGAGACCCATGATGGCACCCTGAAATTCAGTGGGTGTTTCAACCACAACCTTCATGATTGGTTCGTGAATGACCGGAGTGGCTTTTGCATATGCATCAAGAAACGCTCCACGGGCTGCCGCTTGAAACGCCATATCCGAAGAATCAACGGAATGGGCTGCTCCATCATCAATGACGACTTTGACGCCGGTTATGGGGAACTCGAGTTTGGGACCTTTGACCATACATTGGCGGAAACCCTTTTCACAAGCAGGGATATACTGTGTCGGAATGGAACCGCCGGTTACCCTGTTTTCGAACACAAAATCCTGACCTTCGATCGGCTCAAGGTATCCCGCTATACGACCGTATTGTCCGGCACCTCCCGTTTGTTTCTTATGTGTATAATTGAACTCAGCTTTTTTAGTAATCGTTTCCCGGTAAGCAACCCGAGGATTTCCCGTCGTTACGTCAGCTCCATACTCCCTCCGCATACGCTCAACATAGACTTCGAGATGCAATTCTCCCATTCCCTCGATTATTGTTTCGTTCGTTTCATCATCAACGTACGTCTTGAACGTCGGGTCTTCCTTGGAGAATCTGCTGAGTGCTTTGGACATATTAATTTGAGACTTATTATCCTTTGGAACAATTGCAAGGGAGATAACCGGATCGGGCACAAACATGGATGTCATGGTTACATTAAGGCCCGGAGCAACAAAGGTATCGCCTGAGGCACAATCAATCCCGAAAAGAGCACCAATGTATCCGGCAGGTATGGATTCTATGTCTTCCATCTGATCCGCGTGCATCCGAATGACTCGTCCGACCTTGACCTTCTTGCCGGTGCGGGCATTCACAATTGTCGAACCCCTGGAAATGACACCCTGATATACACGAATGTATGTCAGCTGACCGTAAAGGCCGTCTTCTAGTTTAAACGCGAGGGCTACCATCGGCTTTTCAGGATCACTGGACAATGGCACCGGCACTTCCTCTTCGTCCATTGTAAGAGCTTCATTTTTCATGTCGGAAGGACAAGGCAGTAAACGAATAACCGCATCAAGGAGCGGTTGGACAGCTTTATTCTTGTATGCCGATCCGACGAATACGGGAGTTATCTTTCTCGATAGTACACCTGTACGGACCGCTTCGAGCAGAATGTCGGCAGTGACATCCTTTTCCTCGAGAACTGCTTCAGTCAGTTCATCTGAAAACATTGATGCCGTATCAACCAGCTCGTCTCGTTTTGCTTGGGCCACTGATAAAAGCGACTCAGGAATATCTTCCACACGTACGATTTCTCCATTAACACCGTCAAAGTACAGTGCTTTCATAGTTACGAGATCAATAACGCCTTCGAACTTCATTTCAAGGCCGATAGGAATTTGCATTGCAACGGCATTATGTCCCAACTTTTCTCTGAGCTGGTTAATGACTCTATTAGGGTTCGCACCACTTCGGTCACATTTGTTAATGAACGCGATGCATGGAATGTTATATCGTTTCATTTGCAGGTCAACGGTAATTGATTGTGACTGAACGCCGCCGACAGCACATAAAACAAGAATTGCCCCATCAAGAACACGGAGAGAACGTTCTACCTCGACGGTAAAATCGACGTGGCCGGGAGTGTCGATAATGTTGATTTCGTGGTTCATCCATTCACAGTATGTTGCCGCCGATGCGATGGTGATGCCCCGTTCTCGTTCGAGTTCCATTGAATCCATCGTGGCTCCCACACCATCCTTTCCTTTAACATCATGGATGGCATGAATACGTTTCGTATAAAACAGAATCCGTTCAGTGAGCGTTGTTTTCCCCGAATCGATATGTGCACTGATACCAATGTTTCTGACATTATTTGTTGTCGTTTTCACTTTCCTGTCCTTATTGTTATAAATTACAAATACCTATTATGATTTTTATTACGTCAAATAAAAATCCCCTCGGAAGGCACTTACGCGCCAAAAAGGGGATAACACCAACGAGCCATCAAAAATACGCGTGAAAGTCGCGGTTTATAGTCGAAATAAAACCAATTGTCAAGATTTATTTAATGAGTCGCTGCATAATTGTTACATGTGCTTTAACATAATGTAAGCCCGACAGTTATAGGTTCAAAAACGGTGTATGATATTATTACAGATCTAATTGGCATGAATGCTGGAGCATTGTATCATATAAAAACAAACATATCCAACTGGTTAATATCAAAACTCGCAGCGCACACCATTTAACAATGGAACTCAGTGAAGAGATCTCAGACCAACAAACACGATCAAAAAAGCAAAGAAACAATTCTGCTGGAATATGTGATTGCTTATAGAGAAACGTACCGTTAACAAGCACATAAATCAGCATCTCAACGATTATCGTCCCGTATTAATTTCATTGCAATGATCTAACTTGCGTTTGGGATCAGTAAGTAAACGAATCGTCAGATAGTTAATAATATTATA
>CAZCGI010000271.1:0-2641 GCA_964498145.1 uncultured Syntrophaceae bacterium | reverse complement strand
CACGCATCAAACTTAAACGCCTTTACCCGACATTAGTCGTGTGACATGACACTAGCATACACAAGCAAACCTCGCAAAAGTCGGAATCTCGCGCCAGCTATGCTTCAATGATTTTCAACAAGATAATTCTTGATATTTCTGTCTTCTTATACATATAAGACATGACCTTTACAGTATTCTTCGGCGCAATTTGTTCATAGCGCAAAGCGGCACTCGCAGGCGACGATTCCGGCAGACATGGCCGGTGAAGATAATCAGGTCTCGTTTTTTGATGATTGCTATGTCAGTTTTGCAGTGATATTGATGTCCGTGAAAATGGGGAGGATCTTATGGAGTTGAATGTAACGAATGTAGAAAAGGGAATCCTGGTATCAGTCACCGGCAGAATGGATGCCGTTTCATCGCCTGAGTTCGAAAAGGAGCTGGGCAAGTTGATCGATGAAAACAATGTAAATTTTGTCGTCAATTTGAAGGAA
The DNA here is from genome assembly GCA_964498145.1 of uncultured Syntrophaceae bacterium. GTDB lineage: Bacteria > Desulfobacterota > Syntrophia > Syntrophales > UBA6807 > DSDU01. The sequence goes on along the minus strand of CAZCGI010000271.1, from coordinate 2,165 downwards.
CTTAACTACATAAGCAGCTCCGGTCTCAGGACTGTCCTGATAACGGCCAAAAAGCTCAAAGGAAGAAACGGACGGATACTGCTTGCGTCTCTCCAGACCGTCGTCAAAGAAATCTTTGAGATTTCGGGATTCAGCGCCATTATTCCCATCTATGAATCCGTGGAAGAGGCAATCGAGGCCCTCTGAGCAGAGTGGAAGATTCCCGGGCTTTTATCTCGCCGGAATTACGCACACAACCATAAAATCCGACAGTGGATGCATTTCGTGAAATCGCTAAAGCTTGCAGATATCATTGAAAATCTTGACCGGTTCATCTCTTTTATCCGTGCATGCTCCGCTGACTGCGGCTTTGGCTCCAAAAGATCGACGGAAATTGAACTTGCCGTGGAAGAGGCCCTGGTTAATATATTCAACTATGCCTATCCCGACGGAGAGGGAGAGGTGGAGTTGCGATGCTCTGTGAAAGAGGGGGAAAAATTCGTAATTGAGATCCGCGACAGGGGCATTCCGTTTGATTGCCTTTCCCATCCCGATCCCGATACAACGGCCGATATCGACGACAGGAAGATCGGAGGACTGGGAATCTTTTTTATCAAGAAAATGGCGGATGAGGTGCGATACAGTCGCAATGATGACACGAACGTGCTCACGATAGTATTCTTTTTATAAGGTATGGCTAGCGGAGCTGCTTTTTATTTCTCTCATGATGGTATCAAAGTTGAGACTATGCGATACAGGCAAATAAAAAAAATCTTCATATTTATAATGCCTGCCCTGCTCCTCCTGATCAGTATAGGAGGTGCATCTGCCACAGCTGATGTCCTTAAAAAAGTAACCTTCATACCTCAATGGGTCCCCCAGGCCCAGTTTGCCGGTTACTATATCGGGCTTGAAAAGGGTATCTACAGAAAACACGGCATAGATCTGACTATTATCACCGGCGACCCGGACAACTCGCCATCGGAACTGCTTATCAATGGAAGGGCGGATTTTGCTTCTTTGTGGCTGTCCACGGGCATTCAGATGCGGGCGGACGGAACAAGGCTTATAAACATCGCCCAGATAATGCAGAAATCGGCACTGATGCTCATAGCTAAAAAGTCGAGTGGTATTGAAGTGCCCCGTGATATGAATGGCCGAAAGGTGGGGTTATGGGGACCCGTATTTCAGATTCAGCCCCGGGCATTTTTCAGAAAATACAATCTTACCATTCAGGTTGTTCCCCAATCCTTTTCCGTAAATCTTTTTCTAAGAGACGGCGTCGATGTAGCCTCGGCAATGTGGTACAACGAGTACCATACGATTCTGAACTGCGGCATCGACCCCGATGAACTGACAACATTTTTCTTCCACGACCATGGTCTCAATTTCCCTGAAGACGGCATTTACGTTCTTGAAGAGACATACCAGAATGATCCGGAGCTGTGTGCAGCCTTTGTTCTGGCATCCATCGAAGGATGGCGGTATGCCTTTGATCATCCCGATGAGGCGTTGGCTGTCACCATGAGGAACCTCAAAAAGGAGCACATTCCAACGACTCTTGTTCATCAGAAGTGGATGCTGGAAAGAATGAAAGATTTGATTATGCCGGAAAATGGTGACGATTCAGAGATGGGGGGACTCAAACCTGAGGATTACAGCCGCGTTGCACGAGGGCTGAAGAGCATGGGGCTCATTGATTCAGTTCCGGGATTTACCTCTTTTTATAAGACGATAAGAGATAAAGATGAAAAATAGGGGATTGGCCTTCAAACTTATACTGCTCATATTGAGCAGCGTCACAATGATTTTTCTTCTGATTTTCGGCTATAGTTACATGTATTCCAGAAAAATCATCGTCGAAAATGTTGAAAAAAATGCGATGAATCTCGCCAAGGCAACAGTGAACCAGATCGACGTCGTCCTCAGTTCTATCGAAAAGGTCCCGGAAAATCTCGCCTATGTTCTTGAGCGGTCACTCTGCTCCGGCGAGGAGCTCAAAGATCTCTTAAAATACATCGTACAGAAGAATAATGAAATATACGGGTCGGCCGTTGCCTTTGAACCCAAGGCTTATGACGGCAAAACAGAGCGATATGCACCGTATTTTTATAAGAGCGATGGGGAAATCAAGTATTCCGACCTGGGGATAGAATCGTACCAGTACTTCTTTCAGGACTGGTATC
>CAZCGI010000270.1:0-2693 GCA_964498145.1 uncultured Syntrophaceae bacterium | reverse complement strand
TGATTTTCTGCGAGATTTCTTCACAGCATATCATGCACCGGATAACACGATTGTCGCCGTCGCCGGAGATGTAAACCCCGACGAAGTAATGCAAATAATCAGGAAATACTTTGGTCCCATACCGAAACAAGGAACACCGGTACGTCATATACCGGAGGAGCCGAAACAATCGGGAGAACGAAGAATCGAGTTTATATCCGACGCCAATCCGGAACTGATCATCGGATATCACAAACCGACCCTCCCCGCATTCGATGATTACGTATTTGATGTCATTGATACAATTTTAAGCAGAGGAAGAACATCACGGTTACATAAATCACTCATCGAAGAGAAACATATTGCGACCCGGATAGATACGTCAAACGGATTTCCCGGTGCACGGCACCCGAATCTTTTCGTTTTTTTTGCAGCACCACGATACCCTCACACGAACGATGAAATTGAAAAAGCCGTTTATGAAGAGATTGCCAGACTTCATAATGAGCCCATACCGGAATATGAAATCGAAAAAGCAAAAAATCAATTGAAGGCAGATTTCCTCAGGAGTCTCGATTCAAACAAAGGTCTTGCAGGCATGCTTTCGTATTATGAGGCAATCGCTGGAGATTACCGATATATAGCCAATCATCTTGAAATTATCGATAAAATAAAGGCTGACGATATTATCCGCGTAGCACAAAAGTATCTCGTCAATGAGAACAGAACCGTTGCGAGATTGGAAAAGAAGAATGATGCGTCGTCAACAACACGCTTTCATAATGGTAAGGATAAAGAAAAATGAAGCGATTGATTCTCGTGTTTCTGGCTTGCATGCTATCTATTTCTATTACAATGGGGTGCCATCCTGCAGTGCCGATAAATCCGGACATGATTGCATATCGACCCCTTGATTTTTCGCCACTACAACCTGAACGGGTTGAATTGCCCAACGGCATTATCCTTTATATTATGGAAGATCATGAACTCCCCCTTCTTAGTGTTACGGCAGTTGTCAGAACGGGTTCGATATACGATCCTGCAGGAAAAGAAGGTCTGGCGAAGTTAACGGGGATTGTTATGCGAACCGGTGGTACCGCCACTATGACCGGTGACGCAATTGATGCAGAACTTGATTACATGGCCGGATCCATATCCGTTTCAATAGAAAAAGATACGGCAAGAGCATCGCTGTCAGTCTTGAAAGAGGATAGCGAACGAGGCATGAAAATCCTTTCGGATATCCTCATAAATCCTGCATTTGAGGAAAAAAAGTTGCAGGAGGCAAAGGACATAAGAATAGAAAAACTGAGACGCATCTATGATAATCCTCAGGACATGGCATTCAGGGAATTTGCTCGAATCTTATACCCGGATAATCCGAGAGGCCGCTTGAGTACCATTTCATCGGTTAAGGGAATTACCCGAAACGATTGCATCCGGTTCCATAACGCGTTCTTTTTCCCAAGGAATATAATGATCGCCATAACCGGTGATATTACGAAAGTCGATGCTGTTGCTCTCATAAACCGCAACTTTGCCGCATGGCACATTTCCGGTGACATTCCGTCCATACCACTTCCGAATGAGCATCTGAAAGGATCTGTCAATTATCTTTTTAAGGACATTCCTCAATCGATCATTATCACGGGACAATTTGCCCCCGGGAAATACGACCCCGACTATTATGCATTTGAAGTACTCGATTTCATCGTCGGGAGCGGCGGCTTTCGTTCACTGATATTCAGTACAGTGCGAAACAAACTCGGTCTCGCATACAGTGCCGGAAGCTTTTATTCCCCCCGAACCGAATTCGGTGTCTTCGGCACCTATGCAATGGCCCAGACGGAAACAACGGCAAAGGTTCTGTCGGTGCTCCAATCCATCCTGGACGATGTAAAGAATAAGGGAATCACTGATGAAGAACTGCTCTGGGCAAAACGATCGATCATCAATAATTTCGTTTTTTCTTTTTCTTCTGCAGAAAAAATTGCCATGCAGCAGTTGCTTCTTGAATACCATGATCTGCCGCAAGACTTCTTAACGTCATACCGAAAACGGATCGACAGTGTTACGACAACAGATCTGATGCGGGTCGCCCGAACATATTTTCGAGACCATGAAGCGACCATATTTGTTCTCGGGAATGAAGAAAAGTTTGACAAGCCGCTTTCGACATTCGGAACAGTTAAGGAAATTAAGAGGCAAGATGACAACCGCAATAAACCGTAATGGAGAATCCATGATTAACGACGATGCTTTCCAAAAAATAATTCAAAAAATCGATTCTTTTCGAGATGATATGATCAAACTTCAGATCGATCTTACCGCTATTCCTGCGTTGAGTCCAGAGAACGGCGGAGAAGGAGAATATGACAAGGCCCGGTTTCTTATGTCGTATCTCCGTAAAAATGGCTTCGGCGATGTAGTGGAAATCGATGTACCCGACGAACGCGTTGCATCGGGAGTACGTCCGACCATTGTTGCAAAAATCCCCGGTAAAAACCAGGATAAAACCGTTTGGCTTCTTACCCATACTGATATCGTTCCTCCCGGCGAACTGAAACTATGGGATGAAGACCCCTATCAAGCCTATGTAAAAGATGGAAAAATATTCGGCAGAGGCACTGAAGACAATCAACAGGACCTCGTTTCTTCGATATTCGCTGTTAAAGCTTTCCTTGATGAAGGAATCACTCCCGAATCATCGATTG
>CAZCGI010000269.1:0-2697 GCA_964498145.1 uncultured Syntrophaceae bacterium | reverse complement strand
ACATGCGATGGCGAACAACCGGACTGGAGATTTACCGGTAAAGAGCTGAACGTTACCATAGATGGATATGGAACGCTGAAGCATGGAACCTTTCAGATAAAGAACTGGCCCATTATCTATCTTCCCTATGTTATCTTTCCTGCAAAAACAACCCGACAAACAGGCCTGCTCTACCCCCGGTTTGGTTATTCCAGTGATAAGCATGGTATTGATATGGGAATCCCCTTCTTTTGGGCTATTTCCGATAACGCCGATGCAACATTCTATCAAAGATACATGAGTAAACGGGGGTTTCAGGAAGGCGCCGAATTCCGCTACTGTATCAGCGAAGACACATTTGGAACCTTTTATGGGGATTATCTCAATGATACAAAAGAGCAGGGACTGTCCGATGAAGATTCGCTTCAACGTGAATGGAAAGAGCATCAGAAACGGTGGTCCTATTATTTGAATCACGAGACGACCTTTAGCCCGGGGTTTTATTTTAGGGCCGATATCATGAAGGTCTCCGATATCTGGTATTTCAGGGATTTCAACGATTATAATTATTATCTTGATCATTATGAGAAAAGCGACACAAAACGATTTGAAAAGATTTCCTTTCTCGCCAATAAATCGACCACATCGCTTGAATCAACTGCACGTCTTGTGAAGAACTGGGATTTATATAACGTAACAGTACTTGGCCAATATACGGACAATCTGCAGGACTATTCGAATGATACGACGCTGCAAAAATATCCTGAAATTACCATCACCGGCGTTACCCAGCCGATATTCGACACACCGCTTAACTATGAATTTGAATCGCAATATGACTATTATTATAGAACCGAAGGATACCGAGGTCACTACTTCGACATTCACCCGGTAGTTTCTCTGCCTCTTCGATACAGGGACTATTTTCGATTTACACCCCAAATCGGCATTCGGGAAACCATATGGGACAGCTCTTATTCCGACGATACGTCACCGGGGAAACAGGGAGAACGCGAACTCTATGACCTGGGGGCGACAGCTTCAACGGAGATTCACCGGATATTCGATGTAGGCGGTGAAACGATACAGATGATCCGTCATGGAATCAGGCCTGAAATAACTTATACGTATATTCCCAATGTATACCAGGATGACTTAGTTGACTATGTCGATGCCGTTGCGGAACAAAACACCATTACGTATTCGCTCACAAACACACTGATAGCCCGATTGGCTGACAGTGATGGTAACAGACGGTATAAAGAATTTTTCATGTTAAAGCTGAGCCAGACGTATGATATCCAGGAGGCACGGAGAAACACGGACGGGACAAATACGAAGAAACGTCCCTTCGGTGTTGTCGATATGGAGGCGAATATTAATCCGTTCAGATACCTGTCGTTTGATGCTGATACGAGTTTTGACGTCAATGGCGGTGAATGGAAGACGACGAACTACGATGCGACAGTGAGCGATTGGCGAGGTGATTCTTGTACTATTGAATATCGATATACCCAGAATTCGATCGAAGAGATAAATCTCTTACTGAATGCTCATATTACGGATTCGCTGCAGATGAACTATAAACTCAGAAAGAACGAACGGGATAAAAAAAATCTTGAAAGCCTCTATGGTATCAATTATACAAGTCAATGCTGGAGTGTTGAGATGGCCTATTCGGAAGAACCCGATGATAAAAAGTTCATGATCATACTGTCATTGTATGGTCTGGGAAAGGTTGCCCGCGCAGAATCCGGTATGTAAAATATTAATGGGTGTGAGTAGGTTTTTTCTTGACAAATTTATTTAAATTTCATAGCTTAGCTGCTTAAGTCTCAAGGGAGCTGTGATTAATGAAAACATATAGCGCAAAAGAATCTGATGTTAAAAGAGAGTGGTATCTCGTAGATGCACAGGGGAAGGTCCTCGGGCGGCTTGCCAGTGAGATCGCACGGCGATTGAGAGGAAAGCATAAGCCTATCTATACGCCCCATGTTGATACGGGGGACTTTGTAGTTGTCGTCAATGTAGATAAGATTTCGCTCACCGGTAAAAAGCTGACCGATAAAATGTATTATCGTCATTCCGGTTATCCCGGAGGCTTGAGATCGACTCCGGCAGGTAAAATGCTGAAGGAAAAACCGGAAAGACTCTTACATCTTGCCGTGAGGGGCATGCTCCCGAAGAACAGCTTGGGGAGAAAAATGCTCAAAAAGCTCAAAATATATACGGGAGGGGAACATCCACACCAGGCGCAGGAGCCTCAATCCCTCGATTTATAATTAATAAGAAAAGATTACATCGTGGAGTCTAATATGGCAGAAAAAAGATACTATGCAACAGGGAAAAGAAAGACAGCAATCGCCAGGATTTGGATGAAAGAAGGAAGTGGTTCCTGGATCATTAATAAAGGGGAACTCAGGACCTATTTTCCCGGTGACAGCCTTATACGGATTATTGAGCAGCCTCTTAATCTTGTCGGTAAAAAAGATGCCTTTGACTTTTATATCAATGTCAAGGGTGGTGGCATCTCCGGACAGGCAGGCGCTGTGAAGCACGGAATATCGAAAGTCTTGGTCGAATACGATGAAGAGTTCAGGCCGATTCTAAAAAAAGCAGGATTTCTCACACGTGATGCCCGGGTCAAGGAAAGAAAAAAATATGGTCAGCCCGGAGCAAGAAAAAGATTCCAGTATACAAAGAGATAAGCCAATCAAA
>CAZCGI010000268.1:0-2703 GCA_964498145.1 uncultured Syntrophaceae bacterium | reverse complement strand
ACAGCGGGTAGTGTCATCATGTGGGCGTCCCCTTCCAACTTTCCATCCACCAGGAAGATCTTACGGAAGAATATTGAAGGACCTCGTCATAGCTTTCATCACGGTAACCATGGGTTGCACGGCAAATAGGAAAGAAGAAAGATACCATGGCACGCGATCCGGAAATAGGAAACAACATTATTAAAACGGTCATGGAGGTCAAAGGCGATTGCAGCGCCGGCCATGCACCGGGAAATCATTTGGAACTTTGTTAATCTTTGCCATTGTTATTTTAGCATTTGACACCAAACGTTCTTAACGCTTTATCGTATCCTCTACAACAAATGGCGTCGAACGTATGCCAATGCTTCCCTTGCGGACCCATATGCGGATGATCCTCACCGACTTTCCATCGAGAGTAACAAGGCTGGACAACTCTTCCGCCCCCTCGATATCAGTGATAGCAAACTCATAGTACGATATATTCGTACTGAGTGGATCGGACACAAGGATAATTTTTTTCGGATCATGGGGATGCTTTTCCGGCATGCCGGTGAATGAGATGTGTCGATTAATGAAATCAGGCGGCCGTTTATAGGTATCGATTTCGAATTTCTCGGCCTTTTTCAGCAATGTTTCAATGGTCATATCCACCTCGTCGTTTTGTTTCCTCTTATAGTCATTATTAATGTTACGCTCCATTCACAATTCTTCACCGGGAGTTTGTCCACCGGAAAGGGCGAAACAGCAACATTGATTACAGAGATCGTTTATTGCTCTCCGAAAACAATAAAGAGAAATCGGAATATCACTATTCATCTTTTCATCAAACTCTGCGCCCTAACTCCGATATCGTTTGTTTATACCCTGCCCATTTCCTAGATTTCCGAAGAAAACATCGTTACGGAACTGTGTATTTAATTATTCACTATTTTGCCAATGTCAAGCCCTATCATTTTCTATTGATCGAAAAATTACCATATGATAGTAACGACACATGCTGAACATAGGTTTAACAGGCGGTATTGGAAGCGGAAAATCAACAGTCGACAGGTTCTTCCGTGAACAGGGAGCGTACATTATAGATTTTGATGCGCTTGCCCATTTCGTGGAAGAACCTAATGGTGTTGCATGGAAGGGAATCGTCCGTACTTTCGGCGAACAAATCCTCAGTGACGACAATACGATAAACCGAGAAAAGTTGGGAAATATCGTCTTTCGTGACAGTGAAAAACTCAAATTATTGAATGGCATCGTTCATCCCGCCGTTTTCGACGAATGGAAACACCGAATTAATGAGATTCGAAGAAAAGACGAACGGGCTATCGTGATATCGGATATACCTCTCCTTCTTGAAGTAGGGATGCAGTCATTTTTCGATATCATAATTCTTGTCTACATCTCGCCTGAAGAACAGATCAACCGTGTCATGAAGAGAAACAACTTCAACCGTGAACAGGCAAAGGAACGTCTGAAGGCTCAGATGCCGATTGATGACAAGATCGCCCTTGCGGATTTTATCATTAATAACGAAGGTTCCTTCGATGAAACAATGAAGATCGTTGAAAACATATGGGAACAACTCATTGCAAAAGAACAAGAAATCGAAAGACGGGAGACGGGCAAGAGACAAACCCCCGATGAATAAGGCACAGAATTGCCCAGGTACAGGTTGTAATACATGGAAAGTGCGAGATTTTGACACGTTGAAACGATAAAAGGGGCGGGGCAAATAAGAGCAAACAGCAATATTCCATCAACGGACGACAATAAGCACAACATTAATGACGATACCCTGATGGTAGAGTCGACTTTTCCATTGCCTATGAGGGGCATAATCCCATGATATGTATTAACTCACAAGCCATGTGGTCGGCAGAAGTGAGTCGGATATTTTCGTAATGGATGTTCGGCTCAAACATACCGGCCAATCTATGTATCAATAAGGAGAGAAAACAATGATTGAAAAGAATGTGCTTACTGATTTCAGTTCAACCGTTTCAGAACCGACAATCGATCCCAGCACGTATGTCCATCCCCTGGCGGCTGTGATCGGCAACGTGATCCTCGGAAAGAACATTATGGTATCTCCCACGGCATGTGTCCGCGGGGATGAAGGACAACCCTTACGTGTGGGCGATGACTCAAACGTGCAGGATGGAGTCATTATACATGCTCTTGAGACCGAGGAACACGGAAAACCGGTCGAGTCGAATCTCTATGAAGTCAACGGAAGGAAGTATGCCGTTTACGTGGGAAATCGTGTATCTTTGGCACACCAGGTCCAGATTCATGGTCCGGCAGTCGTCGGCGATGATACGTTTGTCGGAATGAAGGCACTCGTGTTCAAATCCTCGGTGGGCAGCCGTTGCGTTATCGAACCGGGCGTTATCCTCATGGGTGTCTCAATCCCAGGCAATCGATACGTTCCGGCAGGATCGGTCATTACATCACAGGCCGATGCAGACATGCTCCCTGAGATAACCGACGATTATCCTTTAAAGAACATGAACAAGGGAGTTGTTCATGTGAATACGAGCCTGGCGAAGGGTTATTTGAAGGCAGCAAGTACAAAGTAGGTGTGATTTGTGTGGTGATCATGCTGTACAGCCCCTGTTATGAAAAAAGCGCTCACTGCTGATGCCGCACAACGTCGTTTCAGTGTTTTCCAGCTCGTCATTCAGGTCCCGGCATGATCAGACTCTTACAGCTGCCGGCAACCGC
>CAZCGI010000267.1:0-2703 GCA_964498145.1 uncultured Syntrophaceae bacterium | reverse complement strand
CGATATCTTGATCGGAGAAATCGGAGAAGTTACACCGAGAAAAGCACAGGAAGATTTAATTAGAGCTGTGGGGATGGTTTATAAGAAATATAAAGACATACGATTGATTTTTGTGGGTAGTAAGGATCAAGAATATTATCGACAGTTGATGCATCTTATCAATGTCTTGAACTTGGGAGACAGAGTTTTATTTCTTGATTATCGGGATGATACCCCTCGTATAATTTCGTTATTGGACGTTGTCGTTCTTCCTTCGTTACTCGAAGGCTTGCCACGGGTTATTCTGGAGGCGATGTCGTCTGCAAAACCCGTCATAGCAAGTGATATCAGCGGAAATAATGAATTAATTATTGATGGAGAAACAGGGTATTTATTTCCGGTGAAAGATTACAAAATGTTAGCAAAAAAATTAGAGTGCCTTATTAAAAATAAGAAAAAGCGTATAGATATGGGGGAAAGAGGACGCAGGAGAGCTTTAGAATATTTCGATATAGAAAAACAGGTGGTAAAAATTGAATCGTTATACACGGACCTGATCGCAGGGAATCGAGTTTGATGATGTTGGTTTGTAATTTATGTGACCATAATGAGTTCTCAATAATTGAAGAGGAAGAGACGCCGTACAAGGTTGTTCAATGTGACAACTGTTCTCTTGTTTTCGTTCATCCTCATCCTGATTCTATGGAAATCAAAGAACATTACGATGAAGGTTATTACTCCGAGTGGCTGGATGCACAGAGAAAAAGAAGGATCAGGATGTGGAGTAACCGATTAAAGAAGCTGGGAAATATCGGCACAAGGGGTAAGCTGTTGGATGTTGGTTGTGGTGAGGGGACGTTTCTACAATTAGCAAAGAAAAACGGATGGGACATCTGCGGAACGGAAATCTCGCCATATGCCGCTCAGTATGCTTCCAATATTTCAGGGGCAGAAATATTTTGTGGAGACCTTCCCGATGCCGGATATCATGATAGTACTTTTGAAGTTGTGACTATGTGGCATGTCTTGGAGCATGCAGCAGACCCTAAGCGTTACTTGAATGAGATTTACCGCATTTTGAAGCCGGGCGGATTTTTAGTGTTAGCAATACCAAATGTAAATAATGTGATAATGCAAATCACTTACCGAATATTCAAAGGGAGAACGCTGAAGTTGTTTTCCAAGGACGAAAAAGAAGTTCACCTTTATCATTTTTCTCCTGAAACGCTCAGCGCGTATCTAGACAAAACTGGTTTCCAGTGTTTGTCCGTATCTCCAGACTATGGAATCGTCGAATGGCCAAAAAAAATCGTTAATTTCATTTCAGTCATTCCTTATTACTGCGCCGGGATACATGTGTATAATGCAATCGAAGTCCTGGCGGTCTCGAAGAAAAAGTAACCGGATACCATGAAAGCAACTTTGAAACATATTTATTTAAACAGCAGAAAAGGATTTCTAAAGGCTTCGTCAGTCCTGATTCCTTCATTCCGTTCAGTTTGCGATAACGAAAGCAGCGATATTCGGAAAATTCTGTTTATACGGATTGACCGTATCGGTGATCTCGTTTTATCGACGCCCATATTGAAAGCAATTAAAACGGCATATCCGTCGAGCAAACTGACGGTTCTTGCCAGTCCAAACAATCATATTTTGCTGATGAACAATCCCTTTGTTGATACGGTCATAGTCTATGATCGCAGCGCCGAACTGGCGGGTAAGGCACGGGTTATTAGGAAGTTGAAACAAGCGGACTTTGATCTGGCGATTGATCCGTATGCGGACTATGAACTAGAAACAGCACTTATTACCTTTTTAAGCAAAGCCCGGCGGCGGATCGGATTTTCCGCATATGGGCGGGAAGTCTTTTTCAATCTGCCGGCGCCAAGCATTAATGCAAAGCAGCATTTTATCGATTTGAGCTTCGATGTTGCAACACTCGTCGGGATCGATGCCGATGACAGGGCTCCTGAGATATTTATTGATGAAAGTGAAAAAGGATGGGCGAAAGACTGGCTGCATGAACATAGCTTGAACAATCAGCCGATTGTAGGGATTCATCCGGGAGGGCATTACGAGACACAGCAGTGGTTTCCCGAAAGGTTTGCGGAAATCGCTTGCCTGATCCATGGAAAATACAACGTGAAGCCGATTATTTTCGGGGGACCGGGGGAAGAACGACTTGTCTCTGATATTCATTCACTGACCGGTGATGTCGCAACGGTATTTCCTGCCGACGATCTCAGGCAATTCGCTGCAGTTCTTTCGTGCTGCAATCTGCTCATATGTAATAACTCGGGTCCGCTCCACATGGCGGTCGCTCTCAGGGTTCCAACGATATCATTTATGGGGCCGACGATCAAAGACCGATGGATGCCGCAGGGTAGCATTCATACCGTATTGAGGGTCGATGACTTACCTTGTATCGGCTGCAATGCCGGACACTGCAGGATACAAACGCATGATTGTATGCGTCTCATTACACCTGACATGGTGATGGATTGTGTTAATACAATCCTGTGATGTTGATGAAGGTGAAAAGTACAACAGGTTCTGTTGAAGTATGGTGCAGAATTAAAGAATACATTGATTATTACGATACTGATGACATGGGAAAAGAATCAATTTTAATAATAGTAATCGCAGGAATCGGGGACCTTGTGCTTGCTTCGAAAAGCTTGAGGGCGATGAGAAATGCATTCCCCGATGCGGACATTCATCTTT
>CAZCGI010000266.1:0-2742 GCA_964498145.1 uncultured Syntrophaceae bacterium | reverse complement strand
TGTCAACAGTTGCCTGAGTCGGTTCTATTATATCTATAAGTCTCTTGTGTGTTCTGATTTCAAACTGCTCTCTCGATTTCTTATCCACATGTGGAGATCTGTTTACACAGAATTTGTTAATTGTGGTTGGAAGCGGTATCGGTCCCGCTACGCGCGCACCTGTCCGCTTCGCCGTTTCAACAATGTCCTGAGCAGAGCGATCCAACAACTTGTGATCATATGCCTTAAGTCTGATTCTAATCTTCTGATTTTCCATAGTATCCGGCTATCCGTTACTCAATAATTTCACTCACAACACCGGCACCTACCGTTCTTCCACCCTCACGAATAGCGAATCGCAACTGCTCTTCCATGGCGATAGGTGTAATTAACTCGGCCCGTATCTCAACATTATCACCAGGCATAACCATTTCAATGCCTTCCGGCAATGTGGCAACACCTGTCACATCCGTGGTTCTGAAATAGAACTGGGGACGATAACCTGAAAAGAACGGCGTATGTCGCCCGCCTTCTTCTTTGGTAAGAACGTAAACCTGAGCCTTAAACTTCGTGTGCGGTGTAATTGAACCGGGCTTTGCAACAACCTGCCCTCGCTCGACTTCGTCCCGCTTCGTACCCCTCAGAAGGACGCCGATATCGTCACCGGCCCTTCCTTCATCGAGTGTCTTCCGGAACATTTCCACACCGGTACAGACCGTCTTGAAGGTAGGCCTGATTCCGATTACCTCAACTTCTTCACCAGTCTTGATGATCCCGCGGTCAACTCTACCGGTAACAACGGTACCACGACCGGAAATACTGAAGACGTCACCGACAGGCATAAGGAATGGCTTGTCGAGATCTCGCAACGGTTCGGGAATATAATTATCGACGGCCTCCATGAGTTCCCATACGCTCTTAACTTCTTCGGAACTCGCGTCATCGCTTTCAAGTGCCTTCAGAGCCGATCCTCTAATAATCGGAATATCGTCTCCCGGGAAATTGTACTCAGTCAAGAGTTCTCGAACTTCGAGTTCAACCAGATCGAGTAACTCCGGATCATCGACCAAATCAACCTTGTTCAGATACACGACGATATAAGGAACCTGAACCTGTCTTGCCAGGAGGATGTGTTCTCGCGTCTGGGGCATAGGACCATCTGACGCAGCCACGACAAGAATCGTACCGTCCATATGGGCGGCTCCCGATATCATATTCTTAATATAGTCGGCATGACCCGGGCAATCAACATGGGCATAGTGCCGTTTGTCGGTCTCATACTCTACGTGGGCTATATTAATGGTGACCCCTCTTTCCTTTTCTTCGGGTGCACTGTCGATCGCATCGAACGACATATATTGGGCCAATCCCTTGCTCGAGAGATGTTTCGTTATAGCGGATGTGAGGGTCGTCTTACCATGATCCACGTGTCCGATCGTTCCGATATTAAGATGCGGCTTTGTCCTTTCAAATTTTTTCCTAGCCATTTTCAATTACCTCCTTTAGTAAAAAAATGGTTGATTGGTTCTTTAAAATTGTTTTAATTTTTCTGTTCGAACGTTTCTCTCAGTAAATTTCCATACCATTATTTCATTTACAGCATCGTGGTTCAACTAATCAACAGAAACTGCCGTCCTTCCCCACACCCGACACCGTCGTACCTAATATACAAGAATATCTAAGCCATGGAAACAACAAATTAAACACTCCCCGCCACTTTCTGGATATTAGGAAGCTTTCATAGCGAGGCCATGGATTCATCATTATCCAAGACAATCTTTCATTTCAATGAACAGAAGACATATACATATAAATGATTGCACAGTCTGGCTACAGGCCATCGACGCGGCACCAGCACGATACCGCCAAACAATATCATCGAGACTGCTAAAACCTGTAGTGAGCAAATGCCTTATTTGCTTCCGCCATCTTGTGCGTATCTTCTCGTTTCTTCACGGCAGCACCCCTGTTATTTGCTGCATCAAGAAACTCCGCCGCCAACTTTTCCCTCATCGTATGTTCAGAACGATTATTCGCGCTGGCTATGAGCCACCGCATAGCAAGGGCATTTCGTCTTGTCGTTGATACTTCCGTCGGCACCTGATAGGTGGAACCTCCTACTCGTCTCGATTTCACTTCCACTACAGGCTTCACATTTTCCAGCGCCCGCTCAAAAACCTCAAGCGGCGAATCCTTAGTTTTTGCTTCAATAATATCAAAGGCTCCGTAAATTATCGAATTTGCGACACTTTTTTTGCCTTTCTTCATTATATTATTGATAAACTTCGCCACCTGCGCATTATTATATTTCGGGTCTGGTATAATTTCTCTTTTCGCTATTTCCCTTCTTCTCGGCATACGAACTTCCTTACTTACGCTGGTTTTTTAGTTCCATATTTTGATCGACCGTGTTTTCTACCCTGAACACCTATCGCATCAAGCGTGCCTCGAACGATGTGATATCTTACACCGGGAAGATCTTTGACTCTACCTCCCCTTACCAGCACAACGGAGTGCTCCTGCAGATTATGACCGATTCCAGGGATATATGACGTAACCTCATAACCGCTCGTGAGACGTACTCTTGCTACCTTTCTTAGGGCGGAATTGGGCTTCTTGGGAGTCGTTGTATACACCCTCACACACACCCCTCTTCTTTGCGGACAAGCCTTCAGAGCAGGTGTTGCTGTTTTCTTTTGTACTTTTTCTCTTCCTTTTCGAATCAACTGATTTATCGTGGGCATTATCCCTCCAAAATTATAC
>CAZCGI010000265.1:0-2765 GCA_964498145.1 uncultured Syntrophaceae bacterium | reverse complement strand
ACGAACTTGGGAACGAATTTATCAAACATTCCCAGCATATCGTTTACGACAAGAACCTGCCCGTCACAATCAACACCACCGCCGATTCCTATCGTGGCTATTTCCAGTGATTCCGTGATCTCTGCGGCCAGTTTAGATGGGACACATTCAAGAACGACTGAGAAAGCCCCCGCTTCTTCGAGGATTTTCGCGTCTTCTTTAATTCTTACAGCCGCGGCATCATCCTTGCCTTGAACCTTATAACCGCCCAGCTGATGAACCGATTGAGGTGTCAGTCCCAGATGCGCCACGACGGGGATTCCCGACGAAACAATTTTCGCAACAGCATCAGCTACTTCCCGTCCCCCCTCTAATTTAATTCCGTGAGCACCTGCTTCCTGCATGAAGCGGCCTGCATTACGCACCGCTTCTTCAACCGATGCATGATAAGACATGAAGGGCATATCACCGATGACCATAGCGCGGTTTGTGCCGCGGGAGACAGCCTTGGTATGATGAATCATGTCCTCCATTGTTACGGGAAGAGTACTGTCATATCCCAGCACGACCATGCCCAGAGAATCTCCGACCAAAATCATATCGACCCCTGCGTCGTCCATTACTGCGGCTGTTGAATAATCGTACGCTGTCAACATGGTGATCTTTTCACCTTTTTTCTTCATTTCGAGTATCGTGGCTTTTGTTATCTTGTTCATTTTGCCTTCTTTACTCATTATTTTTTCCTCCTGTAAGCATCTGTTTAATATCCTGAGCCCTATCAGGTGACAGGGTTCCCTTCTTCAACGCAATATCAACGGCAAACATTCCCATTTCTTTATAAAATGAAAGAAGATGAGGAAGTTTGTTCTGAAATGCTTCATGATGTTTCCTGACGGTGCCGGTATCTCCCCGTGCTATGGGACCAGTGAGAGATTGAATTGTTCCGTGAAGAGGTATGTTTTTAATCGTTCCCGCAACCAGTGGCCAGAATGCATTGATAGACTCCTCACGAGACATGCCGATCGACTGATAAATTTCAACGACGATGTTTATGAGGGCAACAAGGTAATTTGAGGCGATGCATGCCGCCGCGTGATACAGGGGTTTATCTTCTTCGGCAATAATAAATGGAATACCGCCGATATCCTTGACGATCTGAAGACAAAAGTCTTTGATTGCTTCCTGTGCAGTTATTCCGAATGAACTACCCGGGATGGTATCTATGGCACTGTCTATTGTGGCAAAGGTCTGTATCGGATGAATGCTTGCAACGGAGGCTCCTGATGATCGGGCAGATTCCAGAAGGTCCAGCCCGCCGGCGCCACTCATGTGGACAACAATTTTGTCAGGTCCGACTGCGCCGTCCAAGGTTATCGTATCACAGACCGGTTTGATTGCATCATCCGTTGTCGTTATAAAAATACATGATGCCTGGGAAGCGGCCTGCGAAGGAGTGCTGTAGGTCGTGCTGCCGATGTATTTCGTTCCGGATGCTATCGATTCGTCAGAACGACCGGCAAGGGCGATGACGGAATAACCGGCAGATTTGAGAAGGTAGCCTACAGCTGTGCCGACTTTACCCATTCCGATGATTGCAATCGTTGCATTTTTTTCGTTCGATTTGTGTTGTGCAATCATAATTGCAGACCTCCCGGCGAGTTTATTGCGTGTTGCGATTCACTGCGGTAAGACTATGCACGATGGAGTCAATGTTTGTGAACAAAAAAAGCCTTTCCGCATGAAAACGGAAAGGCCTTGAAATGCACGAATGCCTTTTGTGATTAACGACCACTCCGTCTCAGTCCACGCAATTCGGATCCAAGCGGTTGACGTGCACGTACCACACGAGAAAGAGGGATGTCAACTAAATAAATAACCTTGATCGTTTCCTTTCTATATGTCCGCACATTAGTTCTTGTCAAGGGAAGGCGAGTCTTATATAGTCGGTCCTGCAACATATAGATATTTCATCGTGTTAAGGAGTATTGTGCAAAGACATGCAGGAAATTGATTTGATGGTTTTTGACTTTGATGGCACACTGGTTAGATCAGGATGCGATCTTGCATCTTCGATAAACCATACGTTAAAAGAGCTGGGATTGTCGCTTTTGCCGGATGATCGCATTATCGGATACATCGGCGATGGGGTAAGGAAATTGATTGAGCGATCCCTGGGAGACGCATTCCCTGCCAGATTTGATGAAGCACTGTCTGTTTTCATGACCTATTACGAAGAGCATCTTTTGGATACAACGGATCTCTATCCGGG
This sequence comes from uncultured Syntrophaceae bacterium, assembly GCA_964498145.1. Lineage (GTDB taxonomy): Bacteria > Desulfobacterota > Syntrophia > Syntrophales > UBA6807 > DSDU01. The sequence continues at coordinate 517 of CAZCGI010000265.1, read as the reverse complement.
AGTCATTGAGGTATTGGAATGCTTTAAAAGTAAGAAAAAAGTAATTATTACAAATAAACTTTATCGTTATACTTTAAAGATCGCAGATGGGCTGAATATCGCGGACCGGTTCGATGAGATCATCGGAATGGATAGCCTTGAATTTAAAAAACCGGATGCACGGCTCATACGACCGATTATTGAAAAATTTCATACTGAAGAACGGCGAACGGTTGTTGTCGGAGACGGACACAATGATGTGCTCCTGGCAAAAAATGCAGGGGCAATAAGCTGTGCATTATTAAACGGTCTGGGGACAAGAGAAAAATTGCTAGGATTGAAACCAGATTATACATGCGAGGATATCAGAAATCTCATCGATCTGTTTTTCTAGATATACAATAATGGCTGCAGTAATGATGAAGGACTTACGTCAGATAATGAGAATAGCATCTGTCGTAAATGGCATTTTTAAATATTAACTGTTGAGTGCCAGGACATCGTTTATTAAAAAATGTGCCAGCACATCGTTAACAAA
>CAZCGI010000264.1:0-2777 GCA_964498145.1 uncultured Syntrophaceae bacterium | reverse complement strand
ACAACGTCAGGCCGGCACTGAGGGTCGTTCGTCCGGGGCTCTGATCTTTATAAACGGGCATGAGGAAGCCAAGAATTTCCACAAGTCCCGGCGCTTCATTCATTAGACGCTCCCGCTCTTCGACGGACGCCTTGGTAAGGAGTATTTTCCCTTCTTTGAGATAGCGCAAGCCGCCATGAACGAGTTTCGATGAGCGGCTCGATGTCCCCCATGCATAGTCCATGCGTTCAACGAGAAGCGTTCGCATTCCCATGCGGGCTGCTTCGCGAAAGATTCCGGCACCGGTGATGCCTCCGCCAATGACGATGAGATCCCAGTGGGTGGGCATATCAGGTATGTTCATGCGTTATTCCTTGGGATAGTGATAGCTCTATATATCAGTAAAAAACGCCAAAAGACAAAATCAAATTTTCAGATTAATTGTTCCTGTTCGGGATAGATTACAGTGTTATCCGACCATCGACTCGCTGCAATCCTTGAAATTGTTCGACGTTATATGTTTCTTAAAAGAGTTTTCCCGGATTCATCCGTTCATCGGGATCCATGTGCAGGCATGTCCTGCGGATTATGTCCATGCCGATTTCACCCTTTTCGGCTTTTACGTACGCTTTATGGTCCGTTCCAACGCCGTGCTGATGACTGATCGTTCCGCTGGCGGCAACGATTGCGTCACTGGCTGCCTGTTTGATCGCAATCCAGCGGGTCAGTGTCTCATCCGGTGTTTCTCCCAGTCTGAAGATACAGGTTGTGTAGACGCTCGATCCCGTGGGGTAAACACTTGAAAGATGGGAAAATGTATGAACCTTTTCGTTGATTGATTCCAGGCTGTAGCGAATGGCGTTTTCGACTGCTTGCATTGTTGAGGTAACGCGGTCCCAGGTGACCGCCGTTTCAAACGTGTCGACGGCATATCCCATATCCCAGAGGGCATTACGGAGGTATGGGCCGCGGAAACGATGTTTTTTCCAGGCTTCTCCCATTGTCTTTCCGACGAAGACACCATCATAATCATCAATGATGGATGAACTTTCCCGCCGGGTCGATGACACCATTCGTCGGGACCCGATAAATCCGATAAGACACATGCATGCCTCTTCTTCGGGAATGTCTCTGAATTTCAAGTAGCGCTTCAGCAGTTTGATTTGTGTTTCGTGTCCCGCCAGCAAGAGGTTTACCGTGGTTTCCGCAGGATTGCTCAGGCGCACCATGGAAAGAGACAGATGATTGCCTGCAATCTCTTTAACAGCCTCAACGGCATTCTTCCATGACGGGAAGAATATGCCGTGAATATCATGGCGTTCCGGCAACGGAGAAATCTTGACGATGGCTTTGGTCAGAATTCCAAGACGTCCCTCTGATCCCATGAGCAGGTGTCTTAAATCGGGGCCTGCCGCCGAGGCGGGGAAGGGGGGAAAAGTGATCGGACCTTGGGGGGTGAGAACTTCTCCCCCGGCAAAGATTTGGTCCATTCGACCGTAATGGGTCGATTCCTGACCGACGGCACGGGTGACAATCCAACCCCCGAGTGATGAATATTCGAAAGACTGCGGAAAGTGTCCCATGGTAAAATCTTTTGCCCGCAACTGTGCTTCGAGATCGGGACCCCTCACTCCTGCCTCAAATGTTGCTAGCCGATTGTACGGATCGAAGTCGATCATGCGGTTGAGTTGTCGAAGTGACAGTATGAGAACGGGACGTTTCCCTTCAGGAACGGACAGGTGGCCGACGACGCTTGTCCCACCTCCGTAAGGTATGACAATGAGTTTATGTCTTGCTGAAAAATCAAGCAGATCCTGAACATCATCGATGCTGCCCGGTACGGCAACTCCGTCGGGGAAACGATTCAGCGTACCGCCTCTGAGGCCGATCCAGTCGGGCAGGCTCTGTCCATGGGCATGAATGATACGCTGTTGGGGATCTACTGAAATGAGGGAATGATTCGGCAACCGTGATGAGGGAACCTGATCAATCAATGAATCGAGTGGATAATCGTCACGGGGTGTTCCGTCGCCTACGACGTCCCGTAAAAGCTTGTCGGCCTGGAGCGGCAGATCCATGGAAATTGTATAATCACCCCAACCGTTCCATCGCTGCATGACGATCCTCCTGACATTGCTTCGGCATTATGCCATAGTTCTTCAAATATTCCGGTAATCCGACTATGTCGTGCAATGAATTACGTTGCTGCTCTGTTTCATGCGAGAGCGGGACTTTGAATTGAACAGCGAGCGCATTCCCCACAACTTGTTGCGGGGAGCTTCAATAGTCGATCTATTTGTATGATAATCACTGCCGATTGTCAATAATCCTGTCCGCCGCTACGGTCAATATGTCCGTTGCCTTGCCTTCGAGAAAGATGTCGGTAATGTGATGTGTATATGCTGATGGTGAGATATTGACTTCGATGATGCTAGCACCCACTCGTTTTGCCGCAAAGGGAAGCATCGATGCCGGTTTAACCGAACCGGTTGTTCCGATCACCACCATGACATCGGCGTGTTCCGCTTCGCCGAGACATAAAGTGTTTGTTTTTGTCGGGATGGATTCGCCGAAAAAGATGAAATCCGGTTTGAGAATCCCAAAGCATTTCGGGCAGGTCGGGGGAAGCGCGCTGAGGTTTATGCTGTCCGATTCAACAATTCGAAAACATTCCATGCAGACAAACTTTTTTATCGTTCCGTGATATTCATCGACTGTTTGACTGCCGGCCTTCTGGTGGAGATTATCGATGTTCTGGGTGACAACCGAATTTATGTAGCCTCTCTTTTCGATATCGG
>CAZCGI010000263.1:0-2787 GCA_964498145.1 uncultured Syntrophaceae bacterium | reverse complement strand
CCTTCTCCCCTGACCGCTTCACTGATGAGGAAGGATTTGGCCTCGGGGTGATAGAGGCAGGTGGGATGAAATTGAATGAATTCCATATTGGCAATCTGTGCTCCCGCCCGGTAAGCCATGGCGATGCCGTCACCCGTTGCGATGTCCGGATTGGTCGTGATGAGATAAACTTTTCCCGCTCCGCCCGTGGCGAGCACAATGAACGATGCCCTGAACGTGTGAACGACATTGTTGTCAACGTCGAAGACATAAGCACCGACACATCTGTCCTTTTCCTGTTTAACCCCTGTGACTTTTGATGCGAGAATGAGGTTAATGGCAAAGTGGTTTTCATAAATTGCTATGTTGTTCTCTGATGCCGCCTTTTCAATCAGTGCCCGTTCGATTTCCCGTCCCGTGATATCTTTGGCATGGAGGACCCGGCGGTGACTGTGGCCGCCTTCTCTTCCCAGATCAAAAACGGTGGATCGGTTTATTTCCGATCGTGAAAACGAGACACCCCAGTCAATCAATTCCTTGATTCTGTCGGGGCCTTCGGTTACGACAAATCGTACGACGTCTTCGTCACAAATACCGGCACCGGTGGTGAGCGTATCGTTGATGTGAGACTCGAAACTGTCTGTTTCTCCCGTGACGGCGGCAATGCCTCCCTGTGCATAATTTGTACTTGACTCGATCTGTTCTTTTTTCGTTACGATGGCAACCGTGCCCTGTTTCGCTGCCTTGATGGCAAAACAAAAGCCGGCAATCCCGCTTCCGATCACGAGAAAATCAGTTTGGATTTCCATGCGTTGTCCCTTCGTTCCATGATGAGCCTATTACGTATTTCTTGTTTACAAACGGCATTGTTTCTTATATACCTTTTCCCCACCTTTGTGGAGAATAAAAATAGTTGGGTTGAATCTATGTTGGTACTGGGGATAGAATCTTCCTGTGACGAAACCGCCGCTGCAGTGGTTCGTGACGGAGAAGAAATGCTTTCCAATGTCATTGCGTCCCAGATCGATGTGCATCGTGAGTATGGAGGAATTGTTCCTGAGATAGCCTCACGAAAACATATTGAGGCAATCATTCCGGTCATCATGCAGGCGCTTGCTGATGCGTCGGTTTCACTGGATGACGTCGATGGGATCGCCGTAACTCGGGGGCCCGGTCTGATCGGATCGCTCCTCGTCGGTCTTTCCGTAGCCAAATCGATAGCAATGGCAAGAAATCTGCCGTTTGTCGGCGTGAATCATCTAGAGGGGCACATCGCTGCCATATTTCTCAGCGAAGACAGACCGGACTTTCCCTTCATTGCACTTGTCGTTTCGGGGGGACACACGAGTATTTATCAGGTGAAGGGTTTCGGAAATGTAACCATTATGGGGCAAACGCGGGATGATGCCGCCGGTGAGGCCTTCGATAAGGCAGCGAAAATGCTCGATCTGGGATACCCCGGAGGGGTCGTCATTGACCGTCTGGCCCGGCAGGGCAATACGTCGTATGTACAGTTTCCGAGGTCAATGAAGGATAGCCCTGATTTCAGCTTCAGCGGTCTGAAGACCTCGCTGCTCAATTATATTAAAAAGAGAGATACTGAAGTGGAAGATGACGAGCTTCCCCATATTGTGGCGAGCTATCAGGAAGCAATCGTCGATGTCCTCGTGGATAAAACCTTGAGAGCTGCTCAGGAAACGTCGGTGGATCGGGTTGTCGTATCGGGCGGGGTTGCTGCAAACGGAAGACTGCGGACTCGGTTTCTTGAAAGTGCCTGGGAAAAGGGCATTACCATGCATATACCGCCGCCGGTCCTCTGTACCGATAATGCGGCCATGATTGCTGCCGTTGGAGAACATCTTTTAAGACGGGGACTGAGAGATTCCTATGATGTAAATGCAGTATCCCGATGGCCCCTGGAGATGGCTGCACTGCGATGAATCCGAAAAAACGACTCAAATACATATATGATCACTTTATCAGTCTCAGGGCGGAACCACGAAGCATTGCTTTCGGGATGGCTATCGGTATCTTCATCGGCGTGACGCCGACCATTCCATTCCATACGCTTCTCATCGTCATCTGTACCTTTATCCTCAGGCAGAATTTCACAACTGCATATCTTGGATCATGGCTCATCATGAATCCGATCACCATACCGTTCTTCTACGTCTCTCAGTACAGCATCGGCAAGTTTCTCCTGGGGAATACCTTTGCGCCGGTTGTTTTTACCGATTACTCTATCTACACCATCATGGAAACGGGGTGGTGTGTCGCCTACCCGCTGCTCCTCGGCGGATTTCTGATGGCTCCGGTATTTGCAGTTCCGGCCTATTTCATTACTTACAAGGCAGTCGTTGCCATACGGGAAAAGCATACGTCATGACTTCCCCCCTGGGTATCCTTAAAAAATACGACATACGTCCCTATAAGGGTCGCGGCCAGTCCTTCCTGATCGATACCAACATCATTGAAAAAATCGTCGCAGCAGCCGGTATCTCCGGTGGCATTGTTTTGGAAATCGGTGCTGGAATCGGCGTCATGACCGGTATTATTGCTGATCGTGCCGATCGGGTGGTGGCGGTGGAAATAGACAGGAACCTGATCGGAGTCCTCCGTAATGAGCTTGCGGCCCGCGATAACGTGGAAATCCTGGAACAGGATATTCTTACCTATGACATGACCCGTGTATATGCCGATGTCGCCTCCGTGAGCGGTTCCGGTATGAAGATGACCGTCATCGGTAACATTCCCTACAACATTTCGTCGCAGATCCTGGTCAGCCTGATTGATTTTAGAAACGTTATA
>CAZCGI010000262.1:0-2837 GCA_964498145.1 uncultured Syntrophaceae bacterium | reverse complement strand
TGGGGGACAGTTCAACAGCCGGGGAGCCCTGTTCCATGCCGGATTTTCACCGATACTGCAACCCGGCGGAGTACCTGCTCACGGTTCTCAGCGAGGGATCGCTCATGCCGATGAACTGTTCAAGGCAATAGAGGACGGCATAATACGTGCCCTGTACATCCTTGGCGATGATCCACTGGAAGAGTATCCCGATCCGGAGCGAATCAAGAAACTTCTCGAAAAGCTGGATCTCCTCATCTACCAGAGTCCCTATGATGGGGCTGTCGCTTCACTGGCTCACGTGGTCCTCCCGTCGGCGACGGTGCCGGAAAAAGAAGGAAGCATCATATCATTGTTCGGGAAGTCAAAACATCTTCGTGCCATTTTGCCTGTGCCCGACGGCACGAAAAGTGATCTCCGAATCCTTCAGGAACTTGTCAAAGCAATGAAACATGTCGGCACTCCTTACAGGGAAGAGGGTATTAATCGCGAACTTGCCGAATTGAGAAGTAACCCCTCTTCCGGTGATATGGCTTCGCCGGACCCGGATTGCTCCTTGAAATTCACGTGGAAGGAAGAAACAATCAACAGGAAATCTGAGGATTTTCCTCTCACGATGATCCCGATCCCGTCACTCTTCGGAGATGGCATGGTTTCAAGAAACAGTCCCCAACTGAACGAACTTCGAAACGGCATCAGCGTTCTGATGAACCCTGATGATTTCGAGGAACGATCCTTCAAAAAGAAAGAGATGGTGCGCATTATGACGCCCTTCGGATCGGCCCGGGGCAGCGTCGACTATTCGCTTAACGTTCGAAAGGGAACAATTCTGACGGCCAACATTACAGGAAATGCAGAAGGACTTTCACTTTTCAGAGAACACAGCCGGATCGTGCCGGCCAAACTTACAAGGATTGAAGATCATGATTGTTAACATCATCGGAGAGTTGCTCAAAATCATTATCATCTTCTCGGTCATAATGGGAATCGTCGCCTATATGACGCTCATGGAACGACGTTTCCTGGGATTCTTTCAGTTACGCCTGGGGCCCAACCGTGTCGGTCCCGGGGGTCTCCTGCAACCCATTGCCGACGGCATCAAGCTGCTCTTCAAAGAGGATATGACCGTCCTTCACGCCCGTTCATTTTACTTCATACTCGCCCCGATCATATCGTTTGTTGCAGTCCTCCTCTGCTTTGCCGTTATTCCATTCTCCGGCACGATGTATATCACCGATTTATCCGTGGCGGTCCTCTATCTCATGGCCATTTCATCCGCCGGAGTTTACGGCGTTCTGTTGGGAGGCTGGTCATCGAACAATAAATATTCAACACTCGGAGCATACAGGGCGGCAGCTCAGATGATCAGTTATGAGATACCCCTGGCGCTGGCTCTGGCGGGAGTTCTCGTGATGAGCGGCTCCATGAGTCTCGTTGATATTGTGAATGCACAGAAGGGACTGTGGTATATCGTTATGCAGCCGGTGGGATTTCTGATTTTCTTCATTGCCGTCTCGGCGGAAACAAACCGCACCCCCTTCGATTTCCTTGAATGTGAAAACGAACTCGTCGCCGGGTATCAGACTGAATATTCATCGATGAAATTCGGGATGTTTTACATGGCGGAATACGCACACATCCTCCTGGCGTCCTGTCTCCTTACCGTTTTTTTCCTCGGAGGATGGAACGGACCGGTGCTGCCCGCTCTGGTCTGGTTCTTTCCCAAGGTTTTCGCCGTTTTCTTCCTTTTTGTCTGGATCAGGGCCACTTACCCGAGACTGCGGTACGATCAACTTATGGCTTTTTCATGGAAGTTCCTGCTCCCGCTTGCCTTTTTGAATCTCATGATATCGGCCGTACTGGTCGTCGCCCTGCACTAAAATAAGAGGAAGAAACCATGATTAAACCATTGTTTGACGGATTGAAAACGACCCTGAACCATTTTTTCAGAAAACCGATTACACTCCAATACCCCGAAGAAAAGTGGTCACCACCCGAAAGATTCAGGGGCCGGCCCGTTCTTATCCGCAACGATGAAGGAGGACCACGATGTGTAGCATGCGGACTCTGTGAAAAGATCTGTCCCTGCGGCTGCATAACTGTCCATCCGGCAACAGGAGCCGATGGCCGACGTCAACTGAAGAGATACGCTATCGACCTCCTCCGGTGCTGCTTCTGCGGCCTCTGCGTGGAGTCCTGTCCCATGGCAGCAATTGAAATGAGCAGCCACTATGAACTGGCGAGTGACCGTAAGGAAGCGCTTATCCTCCATGAACAGGATCTTATGGAGAAGATCGGCAGAGATGGCAATACGAGCAGTTAATACATAATTATTCATTGTAAAGGATACATCATGGAAGCAACAACACAACAGATAATCTTTTGGATATTAGGCATCACCACTATTACGGCGGCCGTCGGGGTTATCGCAGCATCGAATATAATCAACAGCGTCATGTCTCTGTTGGTGGTCATGCTCGCCGTGGCGGGATTCTATATGCTCATGGGCGCACCGGTAGTCGCCCTCTTTCAGGTCATCATTTATGTGGGAGCCGTTCTGGTATTGTTCCTCTTTATTATCATGCTGCTGAATCCTGATGAAGCGGGATCATCGATGTCTCGAAAATTCTCGGTATGGATGGCCGGCATCGTATCCGTCGGCATGATGGTCATCATTGGGTGGATTTTCTGGCGATCGGCGACACAGGCAAATATGCAGCAGGTCGCAAAAAACGTCATATCGTCATACTCGGTTCACGATATCTCCTTAGTCCTTTTCAGCCGCCACTTGCTTATTTTTGAGTTAACCTCTCTCCTTCTCCTGGTGGCGGCTGTCGGGGCCCTTCTCATGACAAAAA
>CAZCGI010000261.1:0-2839 GCA_964498145.1 uncultured Syntrophaceae bacterium | reverse complement strand
TTCTCACACCAGTTGCGGTACAGGTCCAAGGAGACGTTGCGATTGTTGAGTATGAATACGAATGCGGTGGTATTCCCGACAGCATTTGCTCTGGAAGATTTACCAACGTGTGGAAACAGAGTGACGGTTCCTGGAAACTTATCACAAGTATTTCGCGATAGGCTTTGCGGAATGTACATGGATCGATGTAGAGGGATGGAAGAGCCGCTTCTTCTTACAAAGGAAGCGGCTCTTCCCGTAACTGTCCCTGTGTTCACGCTTCTTTTATCTTTGTCTCTTTATGGCTATTATTATATCGTGAAGAGAGTCTTTGCATCCGTTTCCCCGAAATACCCTTGTAAGAATGTCTGAGAATGTGTATGTTCCTGCCGTAGCATAGACAATCACATGCTCGTCAGTATGAGCCGTTCTCAAACGAGAGAAATTGCGATATAAGCCACTGGGATAATTGTCATACGCGAATGATACCGATGCAATACATGACTCCCTGATACTGCGCCAGTATTTTGCCGGAGCGCGGTGAGTGACGTTCCTCTTTGAATCATAGAAAGGGTATCCTCATTATATGAAGACGGTTTTTACGGTAACCATCATCGGCGCCGGTGTTGTCGGGCTTGCTCTGGCGGAAGAACTGTCCTCGCGTTACGATGACGTGTTGCTCGTGGAAAAAAATTCGTCATTCGGCCGGGAGACGAGCAGCCGCCATAGCGGCGTGATTCATGCCGGTATCTATTATCCCCCGGGATTTTTGAAGGCCGATTTTTGCAGGAACGGTAATTATCGTCTCTATGAGCTTTGTAAAGACCGGGATATTCCTCACAGAAAGCTGGGAAAGCTTATCGTAGCCGTCGATGAAAGTGAAGAGGATGAACTAATCAAGTTAAAAGAACAGGGAGAACAGAATGGCGTAACCGATCTCTCCTTTCTTTCGGAGCGTCAGATTCGTCCCCTTGAACCGGAAATTATCGCAAAAAAAGCCCTCTTTTCCCCGTCAACGGGAATCATCGACTCACACGGTCTCATGCGGTCGTTTTACATTACCGCCGAATCGAATGACGCCCTCATCGTGTTCAATTCGGCCGTAACGGATATCCGATATGACGGCCGAACCTATGACGTGGAGATTAACGGTGGTGAACACCGGTTTCAATCGAAGATCCTCGTCAACAGCGCCGGTCTCCATGCCGATGCGATTGCTGCCCGTGCCGGCATCGATGTTGAGAAGAAAGGGTATCGGCTGAAGTACTGCAAGGGTAATTACTTTTTTGCGTCTCCAGCTCCGCGGCTGAACCACCTTGTGTATCCCGTACCGCAACGGCAGAATGAGGGACTGGGAATCCATGCGACCCTGGATCTTGGCGGTCGCGTGAGATTCGGACCGGACACGGAATATGTCAATGATCTGGAATACACCGTACATGAAGCGAGGAAGGAATCTTTTTATAAATCGATCGTATCGTATCTTCCGACGATGAATCTCGATTCTCTCCATGTCGACATGTGCGGCATTCGGCCGAAGCTTCAGGGACCTGGTGAGGAGTATCAGGATTTCGTGGTAAAAGAGGAAAGCGATGGAGGCTATCCCGGACTGATCAATCTCATCGGTATTGAATCCCCCGGTTTGACCTCTTGTATTCCCATAGCACATCATGTATCGTCATTAATTGAGCAATGCATTGAGAGATGCTGAAAGCACGGCAGGAGATATATTTTCAGGACGACTGTATATGACAATCATACCTGATAAAAATGTTCACCATTTAAATCTTTCCGAAACATCAGTCGACGGAGCTCGAATTGCTCTCCTGCCGGGAGATCCCTTCAGAGTTCCTGCTATTGCTGATACGATTAAAGCCATCTACGGCGGTGAGAGCAGGGAACTCGCCTGGAATCGCGAATTCAGAACGTTTCTTTGCTCATTCAATGATACGAAAATTGTTGTGACGTCGACGGGAATTGGCGGACCTTCCACATCCATCGTTATTGAAGAACTTGCCATGCTCGGCATTGATACGTTTGTCCGGGTGGGGACGACCGGGGCGATTCTGGACCATATCGCCGTCGGCGATGTCATTATTACCACCGGATCGGTGCGGCTTGACGGGGCGTCGACTCAGTACGCTCCCATTGAATATCCTGCCGTTGCCCATTATGAGATTATAAATGCTCTCATTGCCGGTGCAGAGGCATCACGAATTCCCTTCCATGTAGGGATAACAGCTTCTACCGATACATTCTACCCGGGGCAGGAACGGTATGACTCATTTTCGCGATATGTGCGGGAAAAATTCCGTGGTTCACTTTTGGAATGGCAGCAACTCCATGTGCTCAACTTTGAGATGGAATCGTCCACCGTTTTGACGCTCTCATCATCCATGGGGCTCAGGGGTGGCTGTGTAGCGGGAGTCGTCTGCAACCGGCTTGCGAGCGAGGATATCAATAATGATACGTGTGCCATTGGAGAAGAACATGCCATTGATGTTGCTGTTTCGTCGCTTCGTTACCTCCTCGAGTAGCTGAAGCAACATCCGGTGGCGCAAGAATGCCGGCAATCCCATCTCGATAGATGATGTGTCGCCACGGTCGTGCTGTGGACTATCAGGAATATTTCATATGAATTTTATAATAATCTTGACAATAATAAATACTTCCGTTACGAATTAGCAATTCGTTACGAGTGAGAGCGTTATGAGATATATAGATCCTATTACAATGGCACATATAAATGCAGCTGCGGCAGCCGCAGGGGACACGGTCCATGCGGAAGGAGGCTGCACCTGACGAAACATCAAAACGCAGTAACCGACGCCATGGGCTGGAAGATACGGTCCATGGCGTT